>JASHPM010000106.1 GCA_030038115.1 Acidobacteriaceae bacterium
GGGCTCGACCCAGGGCGTCATTGAAGAAGCCCGCGCCCAGCTCGCAGCGCAGGGAATTACCGCCAACCAGCTCCAGATTCGCTGGCTCGTACCCCTTCACGGCGAAGCCATCCTCGATCAGCTCCGCAACGCGAAGCGCACCATCATCGTCGAGAACAACTACAGCGGCCAGTTCGCCCGCTACCTGCGCAGCGAAACCAGCTTCGTCGCCGACGGCCATATCCGTAAGTACGACGGCGAGCCCTTTATGCCCCACCACATTGTGGAAGCGGTCCGCGAGCAGCTCGCTGGCGACGCCACTCTGTCCGTCCCAACCCACGAGATCATGGTTTAGGACTTTTGTCTTGAAAGGGCACGGCTTCATCCGTGCCGCAGCGGTCAAACGAATGTGGGGCTTTAGCCCCTGAGGGAAGTTTCAGAGGAGAGAATCAAATGGCGACCATTGTCGAAAGCCCCAAACCCCTCACCATGGCGGATTTCAAAGGCCGCGTCGATCCCGACTGGTGCCCCGGCTGCGGCGACTTTGGCGTCCTCGCCGCCGTGCAGAAGGCCCTCGTCGAGCTCCAGATTCCCAACCATCAGATCGTCACCATCAGCGGCATCGGCTGCTCCTCCAACTTTCCCGGCTTCATCGAAACCTACGGCATGCACACCCTGCACGGCCGCTCCCTGCCCGTCGCCACCGGCGTCAAGATGGCCAACCACGAGCTCACCGTGCTCGTTACCGGCGGCGATGGCGACGGCTTCGGCATCGGCGGCAATCACTTCACCCACACCATCCGCAAGAACGTCGACCTGACGTACATCGTCATGGACAACCAGATCTACGGCCTCACGACGGGTCAGACTTCGCCCACCAGCCGCATCGGCATGAAGACCAAAAGCGCGCCCTACGGCAACATCGAGTCGCCCATCAACCCCATCAGCATGGCGCTCGCTGCCGGAGCCACCTTCGTCGCCCGCGGTTTCTCGGGCGAACAGAAGCACCTCACCGACCTCATCAGGCAGGCCATCCAGCACAAAGGATTCTCGTTCCTCGACGTCTTCAGCCCCTGCGTCACCTACAACAAGGACAACACCTTCCAGTGGTTCCGCCCGCGCGTGAAGAAGCTCGAAGACGAAGCGGGTCACGACGCCTCCAACTGGCTTGCTGCGATGGAGAAATCGACGATGTGGGGCGACGAAATCCCCATCGGCAAATTCTTTGAACGTACCGACCTGCCCTCGCTCGACCAGGCCGAGCCGGTCACTCAGGGCCGAACCATGCTTTCGTATCCGCTCCACATCGACCCCGCCGTGGCCCAGGCCTTCATCCACGAGCTGATGTAAACCGGAACCTGCTGCCCCACTCAAGTCCTCTTTTGGCTTGAATAGGCCTGCATTTCTCTGCGCCCGCTGGGCTCGTCGCCAAACTTCGTCTCGGACGTGCTCTGTTCGGGCGCGCCTGAACCTGACTCGGCGCCCGAGCACGTCCTTCGCCGAACTTTGGCTCGCGCGTGCCTTCCGCTCCCCCGCCGAACTCCGTTCGCCGGGCCTCGTGGTGCACGCGACGCGCAGGCCAGGGATCCTCAGCCTTTCCCGCGCTCCGCGCCGGGAAAAGCCGCCGATCCCCGCTGTTTCGTTGCGGAACCGCCGCTTGGCGCCGGTCCCGGTTCGGCCCGCAAATAAAACTCCAGCCGTATCCCATCCGGATCGTCCATCCAGATGAACTCCCTCTGTCCATAGCGATCGATCCTGATCCCGCTGTGCGCAATACCCGCAGCATCCAGCTGTGCTTCCACCGTCCGCAGCTCCTCGATCGTCCGCACACCAAATGCCACGTGATTCAGCCCGACGTTTTCTTTGTCATGCCTCTGCGGTTCGGGCTTTCCCGGCAGCGTAAAGAACAACCGCGTATCGCCCGCTATAAACATCACGCTGTCTTCTGTCCTGTGTGCGGGCTCGCCGAGAAGCGCCGTGTAAAAGCGCTCCGTCCTGGCCAGGTCCGACACGCGAAACACCAAATGATCGACAAATCCCGGATAAATCATCAATTCCCGCTTTCCATCCCGCGTCGCATCGGACTGGAGGACGTCGCCCCGAGAAATTCCTCCGTCACCCGCACCAGTTGCTCCGGGTGCGTCCAGATCAGCGCGTGGTTCCCATCAATCACCGCGAGCCGCGAATCGGCAATGCCATGGCGCAGCATCTCCGCGTGATGGAGGGGCACTGCTTCATCCTTTGCGCCCGCCACAATCAGCGTTGGGCATCGGATTTCGCCCAGCCGCGCCCGGCTGTCGAACGCCATCGCTTCCCGCCACGCTGTAATCATCAGGTCGCGATCCTGATTCGCCATCAGCTCAACCAGCCAGTCGCCCCGTTCCTTGCTGAGATCCTTCGCGCCCACGGCGACCACCATCCTCGCGAATCGCCTTAGCCCCGGAACGCGAATCAGAAAGGGTGTAACGCGGCCTTCCATCTGCTCGCGAAAGCTCGCCATGTTGAAGGCGTAGGTGCAGGCCAGCACCAGCCGGTTGCAACGCTCGGGATAGTCGAGAACCAGCTGTTGCGCAACGGCGCCGCCCTGCGAGTAGCCGAGCACCGCCGTGGATTCGATTCCCAGATGGTTGAGCAGACGCGCCAGATCGGATGCGAGCTGGACCACCGTGTACGGCGGAGGAAGCTTTCGACTCCTGCCGTGCCCGCGCAAATCGGGAAGAAC
>JASHPM010000107.1 GCA_030038115.1 Acidobacteriaceae bacterium
GCCTCCGCCGCCTCCATCCCATACCGCCGCGCCCACCGCTCCACCATCCATGCCGGATGCGCCCACTCAACTGCAGCTTCGGCACTGCGCGAAGCGCCTCCGCCTGGACGGCCAGTCCCTGAACGCTGATCGCTGATCGCTGATCGCTGTATTCCCCGCAGCACCGCGTTCACCATCCCCGCCGCCCCGGGGCCCCCGGCGCGCTTGCGCGACGGGGTGGTGGCGCCGCGCATTTTGCCGCACTTCACCAGCTCCACGCTGTCATGAATCGCCGCGTGCGCCGGCACCCGATCCAGATAGAGCAGCTGATACGCACCCATCCGCAGCGCCGTCGCCGCCTCTGCGCTCAGCTTCGTCTCCGGATGCGCCAACAGCTCCCGAATTCGCGCGTCCAGCGCCAGCTGCCACCGCAAGGTTCCCAGCACCAGCGTCGTCGTCAGATTCCGGTCCGGCGCCGGCAGCGCATCCACTTCCGCCGACCGCAGCAGTTCATCGCTGTGCGCATCCGAGGTCGCTATTTGTAACAAGATCTGATACGAAACCCGCCGCGCCGCAGCAATCATGGATGTTAACCCGAGCGCCGCGGACGCCAGCTGCGCCGTCCTCTGCTTTTCCTGAACGCTGAACGCCGAACGCTGAACGCTGTCTCACCCAAGGCGCGTCCCACTCTCCACAGCATGCCCGCGCAAAAACTCTCCCGCCGTCATCCGCCGTTTTCCCTCCGGTTGCACCTCCACCAGTTCCAGCCAGCTTCCCTCGCCACACGCCGCGAACATCGTCCCCTCATCCAGCAGCATCTCGCCCGGCGGCCGTGGCCGCGCCCCCCGCACTTCCGTCGGCAGCATCCGATGCACCGAAAGCTTCTTGCCGCCCAGCAGCGTCCACGCCCCCGGCCACGGCTGAAATCCCCGCCAGCGGTTGTACAGCGTCATCGCGGACCGCGAAAAATCCATCCGTCCATCTTCGCGGGTCAGAATCGGCGCCAGCGTCGCCTTCGCCTCGTCCTGTTTCCGCGGAGTTATCCGGCCGGCATCCAGCTCGCGCAGTGTCTCCATCATCAGGTCCGCGCCCATCTCCGCCAGCAAAGGAAACACATCCGTCGCTGTCATGCTCGGCGCCAGCGCCATCTCCCGTTGCAGCAGAATGTCGCCCGTATCCAATCCCTCATCCAGACGCATGATCGTCGCGCCCGTCGCCGCTTCGCCGTTGGCAATCGCCCACTGCACCGGCGCGGCCCCGCGATACTTCGGCAGCAGCGACGCATGCAGATTCAGGTTCCCCAGCCGCGGCAGCTCCAGCATCCACTTCGGAATGATCCGCCCATAGGCGACCACCAGAATTACATCCGGCTGGATCGCCTCCAGTTCTGCCCGCAGTTCCAGGTTGTTTTTGATTTTTTCCGGCTGCATCACCCGGATCCCGGCTTCCATCGCCGCCGTTTTCACCGGCGGCGCGGTCATCTGCTGCCCCCGTCCCACCGGTCGATCCGGCTGCGTCACCACCAGCGGCACATCGTACCCGGCTCGCAGCGCCAGCTTCAGCGTGGGCACCGCAAAGGCCGGAGTCCCGCAGAAAACCAGCTTCATTTCCACTCGCCGGACTTCTGCAGCTTGCGAATCCGCCGCAGGATCAGGTCGCGCTTCAGCGCGCTCAACCGCCACGGAAACAGAATTCCGTCCAGATGGTCGATCTCATGCTGGAACGCACGCGCCAGCAGCTCCGTCCCCTCCAGCTCGATCGCTTTCCCCTCGAGATCCTGCGCATTCACCTTCACCTTCGCCGCCCGCGTCACCTTGTCGCGAATATCCGGCAGGCTCAGGCAGCCCTCTTCCTCCACCTGCTTGCCCTCTTTGTGCACGATCACCGGATTCACCAGCACAATTTTGTCGTCGGGATTCTTCTGGTTGCTCAGGTCGATCACGGTAATCCGCTTCCCGACCCCGATCTGCGGCGCCGCCAGGCCAATCCCCACCGCCTTGTACATGGACTCGAACATATCGGCGGCCAGCGTTCGAAGTTCCTCATCGAACTCCGTGACCTTCTCCGTCGGCCGCTGCAAAATCGGGTCCGGATATTTAACAATTTCCCGAATCATCGTCCCGTTGTTCCAGTTGCTCTCAAACTCCACCAGTTTTGAAGTTGCTCTCGAACTCCGGCAGTTTTTTGAAGGGGCACGGCTTCAGCCGTGCCGTTATTCTCACCAGGAAAGGCCGGCTTTAGCCGCTGAGGGATGTCTCTTCACCCGCCAAAACCAGCTAATTTGCTCTCCCCGTACCTTACGCCAACCGCTTTCCGCGAACCTGCTAACCGCTGGCTCAGCTGACCGGACCTTACCTAACCGCCTTTTTGCTGCCAGTCGCTCGCTGCCTTTAAAACTGCTGCAGTTGCTCCACGTAACCGTCATAGTTACGTTTCAACTCCCGCAGAGAATCCCCGCCAAACTTTTCCAGCGCCAGCCTCGCTACCGCCAGCGCCACCATCGCCTCCGCCGCCACGCCCGCCGCCGGAACCACGCACACATCGCTGCGCTCGTACGCCGCCTTGGTCTCCTCGCGCGTGTCGAACCGCACCGACTGCAAAGGCCGCCGCAGCGTCGAAATCGGCTTCAGATACCCGCGCACCACAATATCTTCTCCATTCGAAATGCCGCCTTCCACGCCGCCCGCATTGTTGTGCTCGCGCGTAAACCGCGTGTGCCGGCCGTTCTGGGCTTCGCGTGCATAGCCAATCGCGTCGTGCACCTCCGAGCCCAGCGACTCCGCCGCCGTTACCCCGCGCCCAATCTCCACCGCCTTCACCGCCTGCAAACTCATCACCGCCTGCGCCAGAATCCCATCCAGCCGCTCATCCCAGTTCGCGCACGTTCCCAGCCCCGGAGGAGCACCGCGCACCACCACTTCGAACACGCCGCCCACCGTGTCGCCGGTCCGCAGCACCGCGTCCACCTCGGCTTTCATCCGTGCCTCAGCATCTGCATCCACGCAATTCAGCAGAACCTCATCCTTCGCTCGCAGGTCCGCTATCTCCTCCCAGCTCGCCTCGCGCTCCAGCTCCGCAGCGCCTACGCGAATCACATGACTCGCAACATCGATCCCCAACTCCCGCAGCACTTGCTTCGCAACCGCCCCCGCCGCCACCCTCGCCGCCGACTCCCGCGCCGACGCCCGTTCCAGCACGTAGCGCGCATCGGGAAAATCAAATTTCAGCGCCCCCGCCAGGTCCGCATGTCCCGGCCGCGGCGACGCCACCGCCTTATGCTTGGCCGGATCCCCGGCGCCTACCGGCAGCGCTTCCGTCCAGTTTTTCCAGTCGCGATTCTCAATCTCAATCGCAATCGGCGACCCAATCGTCTTCCCGTGCCGCACTCCGCTCAGAAAATGCGCCGTGTCTGTCTCGATCCGCATCCGCCCGCCGCGTCCATATCCCTGCTGCCGGCGCCATAGGTCGCGGTTCACGCGCGCCTCGTCAATGGGCACACCCGCGGGCATACCCGAGAGCAGAGCCACAAGGCTCTCCCCGTGCGACTCGCCGGCCGTGGAAAAACGCAGCATCGCCATCGATTTCCCGCTTCGATTGTAGATGAATCAACCTTGAATCCGGTCGCGGCGACCGCTACTCCGCCAGCCAGGCATACTGCGCCTCGGTCAGCGGAACCACCGACAGCCGCCCCTGCCGCACCAGCAGCGAGTCGGCGAAAATCCTGTTCGCCTTGATCTCCCCGAGCGTCCGCGGAGTCTTCGTCTTCTTCACGAACTTGATCCGCACCTGCGGCTGCTTCGGATCGCTCGCGTTCACTTGCACCACCTTTGCCAGCCCCACCGTCCGCTTCTCGTCGCCCGTGTGATAGATCACCAGCATCTCGCCGCGCTGCATCCCCGCCAGATTCCTCACCGCCACCGGATTCGACACGCCATCCCACTGCGTCTCGCCCTCGCGCTCCAGATCGTCCACCGAATACGTTCCCGGCTCAGTCTTCAAAAGGTAAGGCATGATTCTTCTCTTCCTCGCGTTCTTCTCGTTTCACAGGCTCCTTCTCACCCCGCCCGTCCAACTCCTCACTCTTCAGAAACGCCTGCGTGTTCAGCAGCTGCCGCTCCAGCGGACGCACCCACTCCGTCATCTCGCTTGCATCCCGCCCGCTCGCTTCCGCCTTCTCCAGTTCGCCGCGCACCGTCTGCATCTTCGCGTCAAGATTGTCGAGGTAATGCAGCACAATCGCCTCCGGCGTCATCGGCAGCTTCGGCGACCCAAATTCATACTCTCCGTGATGGCTCAGCACCAGATGCTCCACTAACAATCGTTTCGCCGCCGGAAAATCCCCGATCCCCGCAATCTTCTGCTCGATCATCCCAATGCCGATCGTGATGTGCCCCAGCAGCTGCCCTTCCAGCGTGTAGTCGAAGCTCGTCCCCCAGCTCAGCTCGCGCAGCTTCCCGATATCGTGCAGCACCACTCCCGTTAGCAGCAGGTCCCGATCCACATTTTTGTAGTGGTGGGCCGCCAGCTCGCAGATGCTCATCAGCGACAAAATGTGCTCCAGCAGCCCGCCGATCCACGCATGGTGCATGCTCTTCGCCGCCGGAGCCCGCCGCAGACCCGCCGCAATCTCGGCATCGTTCAGAAACGCCTCCACCAGCGCTTTCAGGTCCGGATCGCGAAAACTCGCCACCCATCCCTGCAACTCCACCCACATCTCCCCGATGTCCCGCTCCGATTGCGGAAGAAAATCGCTCAGCTCGAACTCGCCCGCCACCGCCCGGCGAATTTTTTTTACCTTGATCTGCAGTCTCTCGTTGAATCGCCCAACGTCGCCCAGCACCTTGACCACGTCCCCCGCCTCGAACTCGCCGGCGTCGTCGATTTCCCACATCCGCGCTTCAATCTGTCCCGTGCGATCCACCAGCGTCAATGCAAAATAGCGCGCGCCGTCCCTGCCCGTGCGCACCTGCTTCGACCCCGCTGCGAAAAACCCGGTAATCTCCCGGTTCTCGCGGCTGGCCAGATCGGCGACCATGGGTTCCTTCATGTTTTCAGGAATTACGGTTGCGGATTCGCTCCCGGCGCTGGCGGCGTGCCCTGTGGCGTGCCCGTTTGCGTACCCGGTTGCGTGCTTGCCGGCGCACTTTGGGCCGGACTCTGCGGCGCGCTTTGTGCTGGCGTGCTTTGCGTTCCGCTCCCGTTCCCTCCGGCCCCTGCCCCGGAAGCCGGCTGCGTGTTCTTGTCCTGGTCGCTCAGCCGCCGCTTCGGTCCGCTCTTCTCCGGATTCGCCTTCTTTTTCTTCTTCGTCGTGTCCCCGTTCAGACCCATGGCCGCCTGGTCCTGCTTGTCCTGCGCCAATTGCTCCGGAGTCTCCGTCGGCGCCACGAATTTATGTTTCTTCTTTGCGGCCTTTTCCTGCTCCTGCTTCTGCTTCGTCTCCTTCAGCCGGTCCGTGAGTCGCGTTTTCGTCTTCTTCTCGGTTTCCGTGCCGCCCTCGATCACATTCCCCGCGGCATTCGTCAGCGCCACGCCCGTCCCCGGCGTATTCGAAGCCACCTGCTGCGTCGCCGGCGGCGGCGCTGCTCCCGCATCCACTTCCCTCGTCGCCCCGCTCGGCAGCGTCTCCCGCGGAGCCTGCCCGAATCGGATCTTCTCTTTCTTCCCAGGCTTCTGCGTGCCCGCGCTCGCCACTTCCTTCGGCGCCCCTGTCTGCGCATTCACCTTGTCCAGCGTCGGCACCCCGGCCGGCGGCCCGGCGTTCGCCGTCTCCTTCGGCTTACGTACCGGCTTCTGCCGGAACCGCGTCCGCTCCACGTGCTTCTTCTTCTTCGGCTGCGGCGGCGTGTACGCGCCCTCGATGAACTGAATCTCGTGCGCGGTTGCTCCCGAATCCACGTACGGCGCTCGCACGAAGATAGCCGCTTCGTCCCGCAACTGCGCCAGATACGCGCGCATCGCCGGCTCCATTTTCGACATCCCCACCTTCTCCTGAATGTCGTTCTGCACGTCGGCCAGCGGCGTCAGCCCGCCCTTGTCGTGCTCCGTCACATCCAGGATCAGCCAGCCCTGCTTGGTGCGGATCGGTGCCGTAAACTGCCCAGGCTGCAGATCGAACGTCGCGTCCTCCATCACCTTCGGCAGATCGCCGCGCTTGTAATCTCCCAGCCGCCCGCCCTCCTGCGCCGTTGGCCCGCCCGAATCCGCCCTGGCCACCGCTGCAAAATCCGCCCCCGCCTTCAGCCGCCCCTCAATGTCCTCTGCCTTCTTCTGCGCGTCCGCCACCTGCGCTGCATCGTCCGGATTCGGCGTCGGCACCAGAATCTCGCTCAGCTTCACCTCTTCCGGCCTCTGGTAATCCTGCAGGTGCGCGTTGTAGTACGCACGAATTTCCGACGGCGCAATATCGATCCGCCTTCCTACTTCCTGGCTGATCACCTCCGACGTGATCACGTTTTCCCGGATCTGTTCCTTCAGATCCTCAAACGAAACTCCCTGCGCCTCGGCCGCCTTCTGCAGGTCCTCCATCGAGTCCATGTGGTACTGCTTGCGCATGTCGTCCAGCCGCTTCACCACCTCGGTCTCGCCGTTGATGCCCAGTTCCTTCCCCTTCGACAACAGCAGCTGCCGGTCAATCAGCGAACGCAGCAGATCGCGCCGCTGCTCCATCATCTGCGGCTGTGTCCACCCCTGCTGCCGCGCCTCGGCGTCCATCTCCTGCTCTGCGCGGTCGTAGTCCGACTTGCTGATCACCTGATCGTTCACTTCCGCCACAATTTCCTCCACCACCGTCCCCTGGTAGGGCGATTGCGAGGTTCGCTGCGCAGTGACATCGTTGGAACCGGACCCGCGGCTCTGCGCGAAGGATGGGACGACAGCCGGACCAGCCATCAGAGCCACGCTGGCAGCCAGCATGGCGGGGAACGACAAAACTCGATGCATCATAGGGATCAACGTCTCTGCGCGCCGCCCCGATCCGTCTTGAGAACGCCGCTTCCGGCCTTCTCTCGCAAGCATCGCCTCGGTTCGCTGGCGCTTAGGTCATTGTACCGCGCACCACCACAACAAATCCCCGGCTGCCCCACAGCCTGACCTCGCGCTAACAGCACCCCGCCATTCTGGGTCCACGTAAGCAGACGAAGAACGCCATCCGCTTTTCCAGAAACACCGAACGCCGTTCCCTACTGGCTACTGGCTGCTGGCTACTGGCTGTTCCCTGCTTCCTGTTCCCTGCTCTTACGGATACCCCACCGACTGCGCATACAGCGGCGTCTTTCCCTCCGGCAGCTTCAGCGCTGCCGCCACAGCCGCCGCGTCCTGCTGCCCGTGCAGCGCGTAAAACCACGCATTCAGCCCCTCCGACGCCGCAAACAGATACACGTTTTGCCCAATGAACCCTGTATCCACCTGCGCAAACGCCAGTTTCGGATCCGCGACATAAACAATCGTCGCCGCCGCATGCGCCGCATCCCCTGAGCCGACTTTGCCGCGCTCATCGCCCGCCGACACCGGCTTCAGCAGGTTGGCCTCCGCGTCGTACACGAAGACGCCCTGCGCCAGCACCACATACAGCTCCACTTCCTGCCTGTTCATCGCCGAAGGCGCCGTGCGTCCCAGGTCCGGTCGCACACTTCGCGGCCGATTCACTCCAAACGCCGCCCACAGCAGGTTCGACAGCGTCTGTGTCGGCAGCGCCTGGTCGCGAAACGCGCGCGTCGTCCTGCGCTCCGCCAGCGCCTGCATCAAAGGTTTGCCGCCAGTCATCTGCGGCGCCGGCAGCTGGATCGGCGCCTGCCCCAACACCATCGGCGAACTGCACAGTGCGGCGCCCAGCACCAGCAGAACGCTTCGCCGAACGTTGCGATAAGAAAGAAACCGTAAGTTTTTCACGGCTCCGCACCCTACGCCCACCCCGGCGCCTCCACAACATGCCGGAAGTAACAACCCATCGTCGCCGCCCACCCACCGGCCACCAGCTTCCAGCTCCCCGCTCCCCGCTCCCTGCTTCCCGCTTCCCGCTTCCAGCTCCTGTACCCTTGTTCCCATGCCCAGCCTCAAAGCGCGTCCCCGCTCTCCTGCGCTGTTGCCCTTCATCCGCTCGCTGCATTATCACGAAATGGATCTGCCCTTCGGGCTGGAGCGCATCGTCCCCTCCGGCCAGGCGCACCTCATGATCAATCTCGCCGAAGACGAGTTCCGCACGTATCCCCATGCGACACAAAAAAGCGTGGCCCGCCATGCCGGAGCAGTGCTCTCCGGCCCGCATGCTCGCCCCACCGTCCTCGATACGCGCGAATTTCGCTGGCTCGCCGCCGTACAGTTTCGCCCCGGAGCCGCCGGACAGTTTTTCCTCATGCCCATGAGCGAGACCTGCGACCAGGTCGTCAGCCTCGAGCATCTGTGGCCGAGGGACGGCCGCCTCCTGCGCGAATGCCTGCTCGAAGCGCCCACGCCCCGTCAAAAGTTAGCCGTCCTCGAAGCCTGGCTCCTCCGCCATCTCCGCCCCACGATTGACCCCGCCATTCCCTGGGCAGCCGCCGCTCTGCGCCGGCCCATCCCCGTCGCCGCCGTCGCCTCCGAGCTCGGATTGCTGCCCAAAACCCTCACCCGCCGCTTTGTCGCTCACGCCGGCCTCACGCCGAAGCGCTTCGCGCGCGTTCGCCGGCTGCAGGCCGTTTTGCGCGCCGTCCGCCAATCGAATCCCCCCGACTGGTGCGCCCTCGCCGCGCAATTCGGCTACACCGACCAGGCCCATCTCGCCCACGAATTCCGCGCCCTCGCCGGCATCGCGCCCTCCCAGTACCGGCCCCACTCCCCCCAGCGCGGCAATCACATTCCCATCGCCCCCTGTGATCTTTTGCCGGAGTGACCTTTTTTTACAAGACACACCCCGCGCGCATTTTTTATCGTTGGGGATTCAGACTCTAAACCATCCCCAGGAATCTGCCCCATGATCGCGAACCGCACCGTGCCCACGGACACCGTGATTCCCCACGTCCACTACCGCAATCTCGACCAAGCCATCGCCTGGCTCACCCGTGCCTTCGGCTTCGTCGAGCATTTCCGCTACGGCGACCCCCTCAGCGGAGCGCAAATGCGCGCCGCAAGCGCCTGGATCATGGTCCACCGCCTCAAACCGGGAGCCTCCACCCCTAAAGAACTCGGCTACGGCACGCAAAGCCTCACCCTCTTCGTCGAAGACGTCGAGTCCCATTGCGCGCGCGCCCGGTCTGCCGGAGCCGCCATCCTCGAAGAGCCCCACGAAACCGTCTATGGGGAATTCCAGTACGCCGCCGAAGACCTCGACGGCCACCACTGGCTCTTCTCCCGCCATGCCCGCGACCTTAGCCCCGTCGACTGGGGCGCAACCCTCGCGCACACACAGGAAGAGCCCTGACCCATGCCGAAGCGTCCTCTTATCCTCACCCTCTTCGGCTGGTTTTTGATCCTGGGCGGCGCCGTCGGCTTTGTCTTCCATTTTCCCGCGCACCGTCCGCCCTTCCACTCCGACGATTTCCTGCCCGACCTCTTCGAACTCATCCTCATCGTCGCCGGTGTCTTCATCCTGCGCGGCCGCAACTGGGCCCGATGGCTCGCCCTCGCCTGGATCGCCTTCCACGTCGCCTTGAGCTTCTTCCACTCGCTGCGCGAGGTCGCCGTGCACACTCTCATCCTGCTGGCCTTTGCCTGGATCCTCTTCCGCCCCACATCCCGCGCCTGGTTTCAGGCGCGCGCCGCTTTTCCTCAACGCTGAACGCTGCTGGCTGCCGGCTGCTGGCCACTGGCTGCTGGCCACTGGCTACCAGCGCCTGGCCGCTGGCAGCTGGCTGCTGGCCGCTGGCTGCCGGCTGCTGGCTACTGGCAGCTGGCCGCCGTTCTCACCTGCACACCTTATCCAGCTCCGGCCCATAATCCTTGTGCGGCGGCAGCGGCAGATGCTTCTCCGCCATCGCGCCCTCCAGCATATCCGGCCCCGGAAGCAGCTTCGGGTCCACATCGTATCTGTAGAAAGGATCCTTCTCCGCGTCCGCCAGTGCCACAAACGTGAATCCCTGCTCCTTGTAGAGCCGCAGCAGCCGCGGCAGCATCCGCGCATCGAACGCCCCAATGTGCATCAGCAGCACATACGGAATCTGCCGCCCGTACAGCTGCTCCGACATCGCCCGCCGGTACCCGATGTCCTCGTCCGCCGCCTGCAGATAGCTCTTCTCCAGCCTCCGAATCTCTTTCCCATCGCCCTTCTCGCTGCACCGCGCATACGGCTCGTTCCAGTTGTAGTCCGCGAAACTCATCGTCACGCCCGCAATCCTGTACCCATGCTCGGCCAGATACACCCGGAATCCCATCTTCTTCGCCGCCGTATCCCCCTCCGCCAGATACGGAAACCGGAACCAATGCCAGTCCGCGCCCTTCATCTGCAGTTCCAGCAGCGGCTCGTTCTTTTGCGTGTCGGCCTCGAACTCCGCGAGCGAATGCTGGCTCAGGTTCATGTGCGACCACGTGTGATTCCCCAGCGGAAACCCCGCCGCCCTCCACGCTGCCAGCACCGCCCCCGTCTCCGGATGCTGCTCGACCGCCATCCCGTTCACAAATCCATAGGTCGGCGGCACATGCGCCGCCTTGAGCGCGGCGATCACCTTGTTCGCCACATCGATCCGCGTCTCACCCGGAGGCAGCGGCCCATGCGCCGGCAAATCGTCAAACGTGATCGCAATCTGCTGCGCTCGTGCGCTCGCCCCCAGCCCCATCCCAGCCACCACCCCGATCCCCACAACCAGAGCCCACTTGCCTCGCACCTTCATCCACTCTCCTCACAACGAAGTCGTTCCTACTGGCTGATGGCTACTGGCTACTAGCTACCGGCTACTCGCTACCGGCTACTGCCTGTTCCCTGTTCCCTGCTCCCACCGCCATCGGCATATCCCTCAACCTCACCCCCGTCGCCGCGAAAATCGCATTCCCCACCGCCGGAGCCAGCGCCACAATCCCTGTCTCGCCCGCGCCCGCCGACGGCAGATCCGTCCGATCGATCAGCACCACCTCAATCTCCGGCGTATCCCGGAACCGCGGCACCCGATACTCCGCGAAATGCGGATTCGTCACTTTCCCATGCGCGAATTGCACTTGCTCGAACAGTGCTCCCCCAATCGCCTGCACCATCGCGCCCATAATCTGGTTGCGCAATCCATCGGGATTCACCACCGCCCCCGATTCCCACGCCTGCACCACGCGCCGGATCCGCACTTTCTTCCCCGCATCGATCTCCACCTCCGCGCACGCTGCTGTGTAGCCGCCTTTTTCCGTCCCGCCTGCCACTCCAAACCCCCGCTGCGCCGTCGACTTCTCTTTCCCCCACCCAAACCGCTCCGCCGCCGCCTCAAACACCGCCCGCAGCCGCGCATCGTCCAGGTTCTTCAGCCGAAACTCCAGCGGATCCATCCCCAGCTCATGCGCCAGCTCATCCATGTGCGTCTCGCGCGCAAAATGATTCGCCGTCGCCGCCAGCCCCCGATACGATCCCTGCGCCAGTGGCGCTTCCCGCCACTCGTGATACCGCTCCACTTTCGTCGCAACCTTATACGGCGTCCCGATCGCCGACGGACCCGAGTTGTAGTTGTGGTGCTCCCACGCCACCAGCGTCCCATCCCGCTGCACGCCGCTGCGAATCTCCATCACCCCCGCGGGCCTGAAATACGCCCACGTAAACTCCTCCTCGCGCGTCCACACCAGCTTCACCGGCTTGCCCGCCGCTTTCGCCAGCCGCGCCGCCTCCACGGCGCATTCGCCCGTATGTTTCCCGCCATACCCGCTGCCCATGTCGGGCATCATCACCCGCACCTGTCCCGCGCCCAGTCGAAACGCCCGCGCCAGCTCGTCCTTCACGCCAAAAGGACGCTGCGTCCCCGTCCACACCGTCAGCTTGCCATCCGTCCACTCCGCCACCGCCGCCCGCGGCTCCAGCGGAGCATGCGCGATATACGCCACCGTGTACGTCTTCTCGAGCTTCACCTCCGCGCTCGCCAGCGCCGCGCCGATTTCCGTCTGCCCATCATCCCCCGCGCCCTTCTTCAGCGCCGCAAACAGCTCCGCATTTGAAATCTGCGCCGGCACGTTCCACTTCGCATCGATTTTTCCCAGCGCCTGTTCCGCCGTCCACACATCGTCCGCTACCACGCCCACAAAATCGCCGTCCCGCACCACCTGCACGCCCGGCATCTTCTCCGCCCCGCTCGTATCGACGGAGATCAGCGTCGCATTATACCCCGCTGCCCGCAGCACCTTCCCAAAAACCATCCCCGGACGCACCACATCCGACGGATAAGTGTGCTTCCCTGTTACAAATTCCCGCCCGTTAACCTTCGGCATCGCCGTCCCGGCAATCTTCCACTCCGTCGCCGGCGTCAGCGTCGGATCGCCGCTGACCTTCGCCACCAGCTTCTCGCCCCGCGTAATCTCCCCATAGCCCAGCGACTCGCTCGTCGCCGGATTCGTCACTCTCCCGTCCTCCGCGATCAGACTCGCCGGATCCGCCTTCCACCTCTGCGCCGCGGCCTCCACCAGCATCTGCCGCGCCGTCATCGCCATCGTCCGCAGCTGCGGCCCCATCGTCGGCGTCGTCCGGCTCCCGAACGTCCCCATATCCCACGGCACCAGATCCGTATCGCCCATCGTCATCGCGATCGACGCAAACGGTGCGCGCAGCTCCTCGGCTACCGACTGCGCCAGCGACGTCCGAATGTTCTGCCCGATCTCCACCTTGCCCGTGAACACCGTCACCTTCCCATCCGCGTCAATGTGGATCCACGCGCTCACCTCCTGCGGCAGCGCGTGCCCGCCAAAATTCCGCCCCGACTCCTGCGCCCCGGCCACGGCGCTCATGCACACCAGCAGCCCACCCCCGCACAGCCGCAAAAATTCCCGCCGATCCAGCTCAAATAACCTGATCCGATCCCGCACCTCGTGCAGTTCAGCCTCTTTCATCAGCTCATCCACGGGCATACGCGGCTCCCTTCTTCTCTACCGTCCCCCACGCGGCCCGCCGGATCGCCGCCGCAATCCGCGGATACGTCCCGCACCGGCACATATTTCCGTTCATCGCCTCCATCACCTGCTCTTCCGACGGATGCGCATGTTCCCTGAGCAGCGCCGTCGCCGCCATCACCATCCCCGACGTGCAGTACCCGCACTGCATCGCACCCTCCTCCAGGAACGCCTGCTGCACCGCCGTCAGCCTCCCCTGCTGTTCCAGCCCTTCAATGGTCGTGATCTTTGCGTCCACCGCCGCGCTCGCCGGAGTCAGGCACGACCGCGTCGCCTTCCCATCCAGCAGCACCGTGCACGCGCCGCACTGCCCTTCCCCGCAGCCGTACTTCGTCCCCGTCAGCCCCAGCCGGTTGCGCAACACCCACAGCAGCGGCTCATCTTCCGCCGCCTGCGTCTGCATTTCCGCGCCGTTCACGTGCAGCTTCAAATCCGCCATGATCTACTCCTCAACGCCAGCAGAATACTCCCGGCAGCCAATCCCCTGCTCCGAGCTTCCGGCTACTGGCTACTGGCTCCCCGCTCCCAGCTCCCCGCTCCCGGCTACTGCCTATCGGCTACTCGCTACCAGCTACTGGCTACTGGCTACTGGCTACCGGCTACTGGCTACTCCCTACTGGCTACTCGCTACTGGCTACTGGCTCCCCGCTACTGGCTCCCAGCTACCGGCTGTTTCCTGTTGCCTATTCCCTGTTCCTCGCTGCATAGTGTTCAGGTGGATCAACTCCAGCCAGGCTCCACGGTCAGCCACTACAAAGTCCTGCGCCATATCGGCGCCGGCGGCATGGGCGTGGTCTACGAGGCCGAAGACCTCCGCCTCGGCCGCCATGTCGCCCTCAAGCTGATCGCCGGCAGCGCCACCCCCGACCCCGCCGCCCTCGAGCGTTTCTACCGCGAAGCCCGCATCGCCTCCGCGCTCAACCACCCCGGCATCTGCACTATCCACGAAATCGACGAGACCGGCGGCCAGCCCTTCCTCATCATGGAACTGCTCGAAGGCCAGACCCTCGACCGCCTCTACGCCGGCCAGGCCGTCCCTCTCCCTCGCCTTATCGAAATCGGCATCCAGCTCGCCGACGCCCTCGACGCCGCCCATCGCAAGGGCATCCTGCATCGCGACATCAAGCCCGCCAACATCTTCATTACCGGCTCCGGCCAGGCCAAAATCCTCGACTTCGGGCTTGCCCGCATCGAGACCGCGTCCAGCGACGCCACCCGCTCCGGCATCTCCGACCGTGATAAGCTCACCCGCTCCGGCTCCACCCTCGGCACCGTCGCCTACATGTCCCCCGAGCAGGCCCGCGGCGAATCCCTCGATGCCCGCAGCGACCTCTTCTCTCTCGGCGTCGTGCTCTATGAAATGGCCACCGCCAACCACCCCTTCAGCGGAACCACCAGCGCCGTCGTCTTCGACAAGCTCCTCAATTACCACCCCCCATCGGCCGTCTCTCTCAACCGCGATCTCCCCCCCGAGTTCGAGCAGATCCTCAACAAAGCCCTTGAAAAGGATCGCGACCTCCGCTACCAGTCCGCCTCCGATCTCCGCGCCGACCTCCGCCGCCTGCAGCGCGCCTCCACCGGTATCCATGCCGCCGCCGTTCCCCTCCCGGCCACCTCTACATCGTCCTATCCTGGAATGATCCGCGTCGGCTCCTCGGCCCAGCCCGCTGCCAGCGTTTACACCACCCCCGCTCCGGCCCCCGTCCCCCTCCAGCTTGTGCCTCGCCCCGCGGGCCCGCGCTTCCGCCCGGCCCTGTTCATCGGCGGCCTCGTGGCTCTCGTCGTCACCGCCTCGGCCATTGCCGGAATCGAGCATTTCGCCCGCAAAAAAGCCGCCACCACCGGCGCCGCTGCTCCATCCGTAACAGCGACTGCGACAAATACATCCTCCAAGCCTGCATCCGTCACAGCCGCTGCGACAAATCCCGTCGCCACGCCTCCCGGAACCTCGGTCCCCTCCCTGGCCAAACCCTCCGCCGCGAAACCTTCCGCAGCCACACCCCGGTCGACAGCCGCCATTCCCCATCCCAATGTTCCCGAGGCCAGTCTCCCCAACCCTATCGCGCCCGCCGTGTCGGCTCCGCCTGCTCCCGCGTCGCCTTTTGAAGCCGATGCCGGCGTCCCCGCACCTGGCCGTCCGCTCAACATCCCCTTCCGCCGCGCGTATATCGCCGCGCCCAGCCTCACCGCCCATCACCTCCACTTCTTTGGCGGTTTCTGCGTTGGCACCCTCCAGTTCAAGCCCGATACCATCAGCTTCACCTCCAGCGTCCATTCCTTCTCGCTCACCCGCGACCAGATCAGCGCCATCCAGGGCGACGCCATCGTCGAGACCGCCGGCCGCCGCTGGCGCTTCGAAATCCCCGGCAAAAAAGGCCCCCAGGTCCACAACATCCTTACCCGCTGGTTCAACGCCCTCCCCAACCCCCACTAACCAGCAACTGTCCTCGCACGCCGCGCTACGATTACCCCATGACCGGCCTGACCGCCGCCGAATTGAAAACCCTGCTCCATCTGGAACCCCATCCCCGCGAAGGCGGCTGGTTTCGCCAAACCTGGAAAGCCGGCGAAGCCATCCCCCGGCGTGATCTGCCGGCCCGATACTGCGGTCCCAGGTCGGCTGGCACCGCCATCTACTATCTCCTCGAGCCCACCAGCTTCTCTGAGATGCACAAGCTCGCCTCCGACGAAGTGTTCCATTTCTATTACGGCGATCCGGTCGAGATGCTCCAGCTCTGGCCCGACGGCACGGGCAAGCGCGTGGTCCTCGGGCAGGACATTGCGAACGAACAGATGCTCCAGACCGTCGTTCCCCAGGGAGTGTGGCAGGGCACGCGCCTCATTCCTGGAGGCCAGGTCGCGCTGCTCGGCTGCTCCGTCAGCCCCGGCTTCGATTACGCGGACTACGCCTCCGGCCAGCGCGACGAACTCACTCGCGCCTGGCCCGCCTGGGCCGATATGGTCCGCAACTTGACGCGGGAGTAGGGCCGGGCTGCGATTTCGCGAGGCCGTCTCAGAAAGCGCCGCGCGACCGGATAATTCAACCCCGCCGTCGCCTGAAGATTTTGCACCTGGCACAGCCCACACTGAGGTCACCATCACTCGGGCCACCCCTCAGGGTAATCAGTGATGATGACTGTCAACGCAGCGGTAACTACGTGATTCGAGGCATTCTCGGGGTCAGCAGGCCGCGATAGGATTGCTTCACAACCAGAGGCGGGTTAGTTAACCGCTTCCTTGCCCGCTGTCGGCAAACAGCGGGCTTTCTTTTGCACTCGAACTGGTCTCATCAATCCCACTCGGCTGGTGAGACTTCATGTGAGACCCGCCATCGAAGCGCGGCTCACGCTCCCGTCCGAAGCCACATAGCTATATATGAGACCAGTTATCAGCCGGCGTTGACACACAGTTCTCGAACCCACAACGCATTTCCCCCGCATGTTGAAAAACTGTCAAGCCCCGGCCCTAAGAACCAAAGTAATGACCTTTGATTTATCGCGACTTACACCGCAACTTACTCAAACAAAGTTGGCCATCTAATTCTCTGGGTCTGGTATTCTGATAATAGGGGGTAAAAAGAATTTTCCCCCAACAATCAGGCATAAAGAAGGGTCGCCGCGGCGGCCCTTTTGCATGCTCGGAGGAAAACAACCTTGGCCCTCGAATGCCGCTTCTGCTCGGTGCCGGATTCGCCCCTGCCGCGTGTCCTCTGCCGCATCGAACCAGCCGAGGTTGATTCACACTCGGCCGGATCTGATTCACACTCGGCCGAGCCGCAACTGACTCATTCCAGGTCCCTCACCCAGTTATCAAACTCGATAACTCCTCTAAC
>JASHPM010000108.1 GCA_030038115.1 Acidobacteriaceae bacterium
AGCACCCCGTCTTCGGCGACGCGCATCATGACGCCGGTGGAGCCGATTATGGAGGTATTGATGGCGCCGGAGAGAATCAGAAATCCAACAATGACGACGAAGACGCGGAAAACGATGCGCAGTATCTGTGGTCCCCACATGGACATCGCCATGCCGGCGATCAGGTTATCGCGGTAGACGGGGACGCGGACGCTGTCGGGAATAATCATCGTCGCCAGCAGCGTTCCCACGCCGGTAAAGATGAAGCTGTAGATAGCAATGACGATGGCGGCACGCTTCAGATTCCTCAGCTTGGGGTGCTCAATCTCGCGATTGACCTGGGCCAGCGTTTCCTCGCCGCTCATGGCCAGCACCGAATGGCCGAAAGCCATGAGGATGCCAAAGAGGCCAAGGGTAGTAGCGAGCTGCGTGCCTCCCAAAAAGCCGAGGGCATCTGAGGAAAAGTGCAGGTTTGCAGGAACGGGCAGCGGGGGCAGTTTCGCGTGCACGTGAAAAGCGGTGACCCAACCCCAGCCCAGCAGCAGCACCACCATCACCGTGGTGACCTGCATGACGTGCAGAGCTTTTTCGCTGGAATTCTCGATTCCCTTAATGTTCTGCCACCAGTAGTAGATGGTGACTGCGGCGGCGAACAGGGCCGCAGTCTCGTTCATGGGCAGTTGCGCGGCTGCATGCGCTCGGGTCATGAGCCACGATGGCAGCCAGCCATGCACAGCGCCCACGCCCAGCAGCTCATTGAGCAGGCCTGTAATGTACTGGCCCGCCGAAACGCCGGAGATAGGGCCGGTGAGGATGTAGTCGAACATCAGCGCCGACACGCTGAGTTTGGCAAAATTTCCGCCGAGCGCTTCCTTGACAACCCGGTACACGCCGCCGCGCGTGAACATGGAACAGCTCTCAACGTAGACGGAGCGCACGGCGAAGGAGAACAGCATGACACCGAGGATGAACCAGGGAGCTGCTTTGCCGACCGCCTGCTCGGCGATGCCTCCGGCGTAAAAGGCGGAGGAACCCAGATCGTTGAGGACGACGGCCGCGGCTCGCCAAAAGGAAATAAAGGTGAGCATGACCGAGGAAGCAACGACCAGCTTCACACGATCGGGATGCGGCGCGTACCGGGTAGTTCCTGAGGACATTGGGAGGCGCAGGAAAGCTCGTCGGCGGCCGGGGTTCCGCAAAGCACTCCCGCCGACGCGCCCAGCGCTGAGTGTATGTCCATCAAGCTGCCCAGTCAACGAAAACCGCGAAAGCCTCGCGGCGGGATGGAAATTCGTCGCAGTACGACAGAGGGCGCCAGCCTGGAGACATGTCAAGGAAAGAGGAGCGATGTGCGTTCCACGAGGAGGTGAACTTTGGTCTCCGCACCGGAAAAACAGGCTGTTACACTCAAGCCGGGACCTGCGCTCATGACCGACGAAGTCACATTGCGGCCGCTGACCGCCATTCTGGGCACGCCGATCACCACCGTGCGCGGGCGCATGCGGGGCCGACTGAAGGATGTCGCGGTCGGCACGGGCGAAGAGGCAGGACGCGTCGCCGGTCTGCTGCTGAAGACCCGCAAAGGTCTGGAGCTTGTGTCGTCCAAAGACGTTCGCTGGACACCCAGCGGGGCGCTGGAGCTGCGCGCGGAAGCCACACTGAATCCCCTGCAAGGCGACGAAAACTTCATCCTGCTGCGCCAGGATCTTCTGGACCGGCAAATCATCGACGTCCATGGCCGCAAGGTGGTTCGCGTCAACGACGTGAACCTGCGCTGGCAATCCAACGGCGCCGGCGAACAACTGTGCGTAATGGAAGTAGAAGTCGGCCTGCGGGGGGCCGTGCGGCGGCTGCTGAGCGGTACGCTGCCGAGGCGGACCCTGGAAAACCTGGTTTCGAAATTGCCCGCGCGGGTCATTCCCTGGAACTTCGTCGACATGATCGAGGTGGACCCTACGCGCCGCGTGAAGCTCAACATCGAGCACGAACAGCTGGCCCAGTTACATCCCTCTGACATCGCCGACATTCTGGAAGATCTGGCGCCGGCCGAACGCGAAGCCGTACTGCGTACTCTCGATGAGGAAGTGGCCGCAGAGACGCTGGAGGAAGTCGAGCCGAAGCTGCAAAAGTCGCTGGTACAGGCGCTCGATTCCGAGACTGCCGCGGGCATTGTCGAGGAAATGGATCCCTCGGCGGCCGCCGACCTGCTCGCCGAGCTTCCTGAAGAACGCTCCGAAGCGATTCTGGAAGAGATGGACCCCGAGGAGCGCCAGGAAGTCAAGGATCTGCTCGAGTTCCGTGAAGATTCCGCCGCGGGCCGCATGACCACGGAATATATCGCGGTGCCGCAGAGCGTCACAGTAGCGGACGGCATTCGCGCGCTGCGAGGATTTGAGGGCGATCCGGAGACGATTACGGAGATTTACCTGATCGACTCGAGCGAAGTTCTGCAGGGCGTTGTTCCCCTGGCGCGCCTCGTACTGGCCCGCCCGGAAACTCGCCTCGAAGTGCTGACCGAGCCTCGCTTTATCTCAGTCCGGTTCGATCAGCATGAAAACGATGTCGCGGAGTTATTCGATAAGTACAATCTTCGCGCTTTGCCGGTAGTGGACAAGGCAGGCAAACTGGTGGGCGTCATCGAAGCCGATCACGTGATCGCATTTCTGCGCGCACGGGGTTGATCAGACTCCGATTACCGCACAAAGCTCCTTGACCGCCGCCGCGCTCTTCTTCAGCGCAGCATCTTCCTCGGCCGTTAGCCTGATCTCCATGATCTGTTCGATTCCACGCGCCCCGAGTTTGCACGGCACACCGATGTAATAGCCGCGAATGCCGTACTCTCCTTCGAGATACGCCGCGCAGGGCAGAATTTTTTTCTTATCTTTCAGAATGGCTTCGACCATCTCCGTTGTTGCGGCCGAGGGCGCATAGTACGCGCTGCCCGCCTTCAGATACCTGACGATCTCCGCACCGCCATCGCGCGTCCGTTGCACAATTGCGTCCAGCCGGTCTTTCGCAATCAACTCCGTGATGGGAATCCCGGCCACGCTCGAGTAGCGCGGGAGGGGAACCATGGTGTCTCCGTGTCCGCCCAGCACGAAGGCTGTCACGTTCTCGACCGACACGTTCAGTTCTTCAGCGATGAAGGTACGGAAACGCGCCGAATCGAGCACACCGGCCATGCCGATCACACGCTCTCGATTGAACTTCGACTGGCGGAACGCTGCCTGCGCCATCGCGTCCAGCGGATTGGAGACCACGATCAGAATGCAGTTTGGCGAATTTGCGGTGACCTTGCCCACCACATCCGACATGATTTTGTAATTTGTCTGGAGCAGATCGTCGCGGCTCAT
>JASHPM010000109.1 GCA_030038115.1 Acidobacteriaceae bacterium
GGGTCCTTCGAGTTCCGATGGCGAAGAGCTGTTCACTCAGCAGCTGGGGTTGATGCCGGGGAGGAGTCGAAATAGACTCAGGAGAATGGATGCGTCGAAGAAACAGGAATATCAAGATCTTCTGCTGAGCCTCGTACCGCCGTCGGGAGAGAGCATCGGCAATGTGACATTGCGAGAGCAACTGCAGAAGAAGGTCGAAGTACTGGGAGATCAGTTATCGTATGAAGATTACTTTGCGCTCCGGGATCCGCTCATAGACAGTGGGCTGTTGGAGCAGGGGCGTGGGCGTGGAGGCTCTGTCCACCGCGCGAAGGCCAGTGAGGCTCCGTCGCCGTCTCCGGACATCACTCCAGCACAACTAACGGACGATGCCGCAGCTGCCATCGCCAAGGTCTCCGAAGCTGCCGCTCAGGTGACAGAGACAACTCTCTACCTGCCCTTCCACGCTGCCATCGTTAAAGGCTACACAAAGGATAACCGCCTGAAACGGTTTATCTCCGAAATAACGGCTCATCAGGGGCGGCGTGCGACTGGCGGAAAGTGGACACGGCCTGATATTACGCTTGCAGCGGTGAGAACCTATAAGTTCACACAGGGCAAGCGGCTTGAGGTCATCACTTTCGAGGTGAAGCCGAATCTGGACGCTGCACTGGAGGGCGTTTACGAAGCTCTCGCCCACTCAGCGTTCGCCCATCGAAGTTACTTGGCGGTTGATATTCGCGATTATAAGGACATCGGCGATGTTCCCGATGACCGGATAGTACAAGAGTGCACGAGACATGGCGTCGGTTATATTACGTTTACGGACGTTGGGGACTACGACACTTACGACGTCGTTTGTCCTGCCAAGTTGAAAGACCCGGATCCCGAAGAAGTCGATAACTTCGTCAAGAAGCAAATCAGTTCAGAGAAGCAAGATGAGCTTCTCGATCTGTTTTAGTGCTGTCCAGCATTCCAGCACTGAGCATTGCGTTGATGCGTGCGCCGAGTGAGCGCTTCTACATCCAGACCAGGAGCTTCAGCCAGCCTTCCCAGGCGTCTGCCCACGCGTGGACGATGATGTTTTGCGCGCAGATTCCCGCGCCACGCAGCTGGTATTCCAAACAGCGCGCCAAGGACACAGATCACGACGGCGCGGGAGTGAATCACCCTTTCGGCTTCGGCCTGCCGGACGGGTTGCGCAGTAAGCGAGCACGGCAGTTTCGCGGGACAGAGAGGCGCTACAACGCGAGTTTTGCCTTAGACTACGTTCTACGATGAGCCGCGCCGCCGCCTGTTCCCTTGCTGCCTGCCTGCTGGCCTCCACCAGCCTTCTGCTCGGCGCGCAAACGGCGGCGCAAAGTCCGAAGCCGACCGCGCAGGACGCCGCACGCGATGACGCGAGCCAGACGGCGCCGATGCTCGAGAACGATGAGCCGGTGCGCGCGCCGCACGCGATGGTGGTGACAGTGCATCACCTGGCGACGGACGCCGGAGTTGGGATTCTGAAGACGGGCGGCAACGCGGTGGATGCCGCGGTTGCCGTGGGATTTGCGCTGGCGGTGGTGTATCCATTCGCGGGAAATCTGGGCGGCGGCGGTTTCATGCTCATCCACGAGCATGCGGGGAAAAACATCTTCATCGACTATCGCGAGAAGGCTCCGCTGGCCGCGACGGCGAATATGTACCTCGACGCGCAGGGCAACATCATCCCGGGCGCCAGCATTGTGGGGTATCGCGCCATCGGCGTGCCGGGATCGGTGGCGGGCCTGGTGCACGCGGAGAAGAAATACGGCAAGCTGACGCTCGAGCAGGTGATGGCACCCGCGATTCGACTGGCAGCGGATGGATTTGTGCTCACCGATGAGGAGGCCGCGAGCCTGCAGAGCAAAGTCATGACGGGATTCCCCGAATCACGACGCATTTTCCAGCGGGATGGCGATTTCTATAGGGCGGGCGAGGTGTTCCGGCAGCCGGAGCTGGCCGAGACGCTGCGGAAGATCGCGAAGGACCCGGAGGATTTTTATCGGGGCGCGATGGCGAAGCAGATTGCCGATGCGGTCGAGAAAGGCGGCGGACTGATCACCGCCGAGGACATGGCGCGGTATACGGTGAAGGAGCGCGAGCCGGTGACGGGGCGGTATCACGGATACGAGATCGTGAGTTCGCCGCCGCCATCGTCGGGAGGCGTGGCGCTGATCGAGATGCTGAACATCCTGGACGGTTACAACCTGCGGCCGCTGGGGGATCGGACCGCGCCGGAGATGCACCTGGTGGTGGAAGCTTTTCGACGGGCGTATATGGATCGGTCAAACTATCTGGGCGATCCGGATTACGTGAAGATTCCGGTGGAACAGCTCATCAGCAGGAAATATGGCGAGGCGTGGCGGGCTTCGATTGAAGCGGGCCACGCAAGCGCGTCGGCTGAGTTGCAACGGCCCGCGGGATTCCTGCCGCCGGCGCCGACCGTGGGGGATGTGCGCCAGGAGGCGGCGGACACCACGCACTATTCGGTGATGGACGCACAGGGCGACGCGGTTGCGGTGACGACCACACTCAACGGAGGCTATGGATCGGGGGTGACGGCGCCGGGGCTGGGGTTCCTGCTGAACAATGAGATGGACGATTTTGCTTCGAAGCAGGGCGTGCCCAATATGTTTGGGCTGATCCAGGGACCGGCAAATGCGATTGCTCCAGGCAAGCGGCCACTTTCAAGCATGACGCCGACCATTGTGATGAAGGACGGCAAGGTCGCGTTCGTTCTGGGCTCGCCCGGCGGCGCCACCATTACCACCACGGTCGCCAACATCTTCCTGAGCGTCGTCGACGAAGGCCTCAACATTCAGCAGGCTGTCGACGCACCACGCTTCCATCAACAATATCTGCCGGACATGGTGATGCTGGAGCCGGGGTTTGCGCCGGCCACGATCGACGGGCTGCGCGCGATGGGCTACACGCTCAGAATCGGACGGAATTTTGGGGACGGGGAATGTATTGAAGTGGACGCGCGGACCGGCGAGCTCGAGGGCGGGCAGGATCACCGGCATCATTTCGGGAAGGCGGCGGGGTATTAGGAGCGGGGAGCTGGAAGCGGGAAGCTTGAAGCTGGAAGCAGGAAGGTGGAAGCGAGGCCGGGAACGGCCATTCTTCCTGAGCCTCTCCGAATCGTAATGTGGGCGAGGTCAGACCGCTGGTTTATCCTCTCTGTAAAGCGCACAATTCGATGGGGAATTCCCTGCTTCGGGAGCTTGTATGCCAGACGCTGTGTGTGACATTGGCCTGATTGGCCTCGCGGTGATGGGTCAGAACCTGGTTCTGAA
>JASHPM010000110.1 GCA_030038115.1 Acidobacteriaceae bacterium
GATCTCTCGGCGCGAGCCAGGCGGGCACGATCACCTCGGCCGAGTTCACCAGCGAGCCGATCAATGCGCCGGCAGTCTGGCAGCAGGGCTATGAAGGAACGAACATCGGCGTCGCGGTGATCGACAGCGGCATCACCCCGGTTCCGGATCTTGCTCTGAACCCTGGTCTTCCTTCGCTGAATACGCTCACAAATCTGCTCGCTTCGCTGACGGAAGTAGCTCCCGGCGCAACTGGACGGATCGTCTACAGCCAAAACTTCGTTGCCAACCAGAACGACGCTCTCGACCACTACGGACATGGAACCCATGTTGCGGGCCTGATCGCGGGCAACGGCGTGCAGTCGACCGGGCCGCAGTACTTCCGCACGTTCAAAGGCTCGGCTCCCAATGCCAACCTGATCAACCTCCGGGTTCTGGACGAGAACGGGGCGGGCACCGACTCCGCGGTGATCGCCGCAATCGGCCAAGCCATTTCTCTGAAGAATAAGTACAACATCCGCGTCATCAATCTCTCTCTCGGCCGCCCCATCTTTGAGAGCTACACCCTCGACCCGCTGTGCCAGGCGGTCGAGCAGGCGTGGAAGGCCGGCATCGTGGTGGTAGTGGCAGCCGGCAACGATGGCCGCGATCTCAACCTGAATGCGGAAGGCTATGGGACCATCGATTCCCCTGGGAACGATCCTTATGCGCTGACGGTCGGCGCCATGAATACAATGGAGACAGCGTCGATCCAGGATGACATCATTGCCAGCTACAGCTCGAAGGGACCGTCCTTCATCGATCACGTAGTGAAGCCGGATGTGGTTGCTCCCGGCAACCTGGTGTCGAGCCTGCAGTATCCGCAGGATTCCCTTGCGGTGAACAATCCGTCGTTCTACACGTGGTACTCGTTCTACCAGACCAAGGGCGCGGAGACTCCGTCGCAGACTTACTTCCCCCTGAGTGGCACCAGCATGGCCACCGGCGTGACCAGCGGCGCCATCGCCGATCTGGTGCAGGCTGGACCACAGCTGAGTCCAAACCAGGTGAAGGCCCTTGTGATGGTCAGCGCGGATCGCAATTATTTCCCGCTGTCGAGCAGCGTTACGGCCGAGGGGGTGGTGTACAAGGCGAACTACGATGTATTCACCATCGGTGCCGGGTATCTGGATATTGCCAATACCGTGAATGCAGCTCTGACCATCGGCAGAAATGTGCCCTCCGGTACGGCGATGTCTCCGATCGCCGCCTATGACGACGCGACCGGCAATACGACGGCGGTCATCGATCCCAGCGCACTGTGGATGTCAACAGGACTCTGGTCGGCGGCCAGCGTGTACGGCAGCCACGCGTTTCTGAGCCCCGCCAACGGGAGCAGCGCGTTGTGGGGAACGACTGCACTGTGGAGCAACAACGATCCGAACGGCTATACCGCTCTCTGGGGTAGCACGGCTCTGTGGGGCAAGAGCAGTCCGGAAGCACAGACGGCGTTGTGGGGTAAGGACGCCACAGAAGGCCAGACGGCTCTCTGGGGTAAGTCGGATCCTGGCGATACCAACGTGTCTGTTCAGTATTGATCCGCGGCAGCATGCGCGACCCTCTGTCTGCGCGCGCCTGTCGCCTCGCGGTCGACCCGTCGACTTCCAGTTCCTGACCTCCGATAGCACCGCGAAAACGGTCGAGTACATGAATTAGCGGGCAATGCTCCATCGCGAATGCTCTGTTGAATCGTAAGGGTGGGGCGGATCAGTCCGTGACAGGCAAGCGCATGCTTAGTGAGAACCTGCGGGAAAATGAGGAGGCCTCCCCTCTCGGTCTCGATCAAATGAGCTGTTTTTGTATAGCTCGAAATCGTGACTCGGGCGGGAACGCCCGGAGGGCACTCCATCAGAATGTGCGAGCCTTCTTCCAGAACTAACGCAGGAAATGCGGATTAGTGAATCCGGCTCGCGATGATCTGAGTCCCGGTGGCATTGGATTCGATGCTGGTCGATCGCAACAGAACTTCGAAGCTGCCCAGGGAGCGATCGGAGCGCGTTGCCTGCTTCAGAATCGGATCGATAGCCGATGGATACAACAGCATCTCGGCGGCCGCCTGCGTTCCAGCCACGTCCAGGCCCTCGAGCACCAGCAGGTGCCCATTGCCGCTCAAGTTGGGAAGAAAGTCGATCAAAGCGAAGGTCTCGTGCGCCGGTTCATTCCAGTGGCTGGAATAGTTCGCGGACTCACCGGCCCGCGGTTTCAAGTTGATGATCTGCGCTCCGCTCATTCCGGGCCGGTCGACGATGCGGAAGTTGGCATTCGACTCACTCATCGCGGCCCACGGATTGCTGCTCACCGATCCGATGATCACGGCGTTGGCGTTCTTCAGATCGTCAAGCCTCAGGTCTCGCGGAAACCGGATAAGAACCCGCTGCGGGTTGTCCTCTGCAAGGTGAGCAAGTGCAGCCGCGATCTGCAGATCGACAAAGGACGTCAATTGTTGAGAGTGCAAATCTTCGGCGCTGTGCGCGTCCATTCCGGAGAGGGACAGTTCCTGATAGCCGCCGGAGATGTACTCCGCCAACGGTACCGGCCGGTGCGAAAGGTCTTCCAGCAGATTGAACCCCGCGTCGGAGGGAACGATGTAGCTGTTCATTGGGCCGGCGAAAATCTCCGCCCAAAGAACGTGCGCCGGTTCCTGCGGCGGGGTCGGAGCCGCCTCTCGCCGGGCTGCAAACCAGGTTAAGGCAATCAATGTCGCGCTGTAGGCTGCAAACCGGACCGCTCGAAGCACCCGGCGGCTCACATTCGACTGAGCCGCTGCCTTCGATGCGGTATCGTGCGCCGGCAACACATGAGGCTCCGTCCGCAAAGAAGCCGGCACAGGCAGACCCTGTGCTTCTTCCTTCTTTCCATTCCCGGAAGTGGGAACAAACACTGGCACGTACCCGCCAACCGGAATGTCGATCCGCACCGTTTCCGACTTGCCCTGATCCGCAAAGTGCTCGGCAAGCCGCCTTCGCAACTGCCGCGCATAGTTACGAACGATGTTGTCTTCAAGAGTGCGATAATCGGGCGGGCGGTCGAAGACCTGAACGCCGATCTGATGTTCACTGATCGCGTCGCCGCGGCCTTCAAGAGTCTCCGCCACCACAAACAAAAGAAACTTCGAAAGCAACGGGGAGCGAGCGAAGTTAGGCCCGGTGATCACGCGCTGCGCAAGCGACCAGTATGGGTCGTCCCGCAGACTTCGAGGCCACGCCGTCTCGGGAAGAGGAGTCTTCAACCTGGATTGGACAGCGGCAAACTGACCCATGAGCCTTATCTCCTGGCTTGGAGTCTCGAATTCACCTCAGCGTATGCGAAAGTGAACAGGTGGCTCAAAACCCAGGTATGGGGAACGGTCTCCGGTTCAACTTCTCGACAGCGACTGCGTTGTTGGCCCGCTACCGGGTTATCCTTGCGAACACGCCCGCTCGCAGCGCAGGCGGAAATATCGATTTCAATTCAGTTAAAGCCAAATCAGAATCGGAAACCTGCGCCAGTCGAGCTGGCCTCCCGATTCTACTATGGCAACTGAGCTGCCCCGGATTTGCTGCACTGGCGCCTCGTTCCGGCATTAAAAATGAGCCCGGGAACCGCCTTCCAACCCATCGATTTCCACAGTTTACCAAGATTTCAAGTAGCCAACAAAGTCAATCCAATCAGATCATTCCACCCATCGGTCGCTGGTGTATACACTTCTATGCACTCAGGGTAAACACTCCTGGAGCCATAGTAAGTGCAATATCGTTGCGCTGCTCGGCGGAAACGCGCGAGTGCAAACGTGTGATCAGTTCCTGAAAAGGAGGCCGGACACTCATGAAAAGCAACCGACAGAGCAAAATCGCATGGCAATGCGTTACGTTTCTCGCTCCTCTGATTATCTTGTGCATTCCATGCAGGCTGACGGCACAGCTTGATCGCGGCGAGGTGACCGGAACGGTTGAGGATCCGGCCGGCGCGGTGGTGCAAAAAGCTAAGATCGCGTTAATCAACGATGACACGACGGTGAAAACCACCACCCAATCAACAACGACAGGCACTTACGTATTCGACGACGTAATTCCCGGAAAATACACGGTTGAGGCTGAAGCCCCTAACTTCGAGAAGTACGTAGTGGACGGAGTCATTGTGCAGGTGCAGCAGGTGATCACCGTCGACATTCACTTTGCCACCGGCAGAGTGCAAACCAGCGTCACGGTGACCGCCGCAGCCCCGCTTCTGGAGGCGGAAAACGCGCAGGTAGGCCAGTCCATCACGAACCAGTCCGTCAACGATCTGCCTCTGGCAACGCGCGACTGGGGTTCGCTGGCGCAACTTTCCGCCGGCGTCAGTACTACACCAACCGGATCCGGTGGCGGAGGTATCACCCCCGACGCAGGCAGCTCTGAGTCCGGTTACTTCAGAGTGAATGGCGTCGACGAATGGCAAAACGACTTCCGCCTGAACGGCATCAACGACAATATCGAGATCTATGGCGGCAACTATACCCTGACCAACGCCGCCATCGTTCCGCCGCCTGACGCCATTCAGGAATTCACGCTGCAGGCAGGCGACTTCAACGCCGAATTCGGCCACTCCACTGGCGGCATCATCAACGCATCCATCAAATCAGGCACCAACGGAGTGCACGGCGACCTTTGGGAGTACGTGCGCAATGACGATTTGAACGCCAACTATTTTTTCAACAGAACCTGCAATGGCGGGGTCTGCACCCCGGGCCCGATTCCTGACTACCACCAGAATTTGTTTGGATTCACGGCCGGCGGTCCGGTGATTATCCCCGGGGTTGTTCACGGCAAGAACCGGCTCTTCTGGTTCACCGATTATCAGGGCGGACGCTACGTGCTGCCAGAATCGCCCGGCGGCCAAAACGTCCCTACCTGCGACACGGCCGGGGCAACGTCAGTATCGGCATGCACGGCCAGCAGCGAATTCGGCAGCAGCTTTACAAACCTGCAGGACAACATCAATTTCAATAGCGGCACCGATACCGATGCCCTGGGCCGCGTATTTCCCAACGGCACCATCCTCGATCCGGCCACCACGCGCACCATCCCGGTCGGCGGAGTCGATCCCATCACCGGCTTGACAGGGAAGCCTGGCGCCTACGTCCGCGATCCGTTCTACCAGTGCACGGCAAGCGGATGCCCTGCCGGTAACTACGCAGCCGGCGGCCTGGTCAATGCGACCTACACCGTTGGCAACCTCAATATTATCCCAACGTCGCGCATTGACCCCAACGCGATCAAGGTCCTTAACCTTTTTCCGCTGCCAACGGTGATCAACAAGCTCAGCAGCAATTTCCCCAGCTACATTCCCATCGAGGACAAGAACACCAATACCTGGGACATTCGCATTGACGCCAACATCAGCGACAAGGACGCCCTGTTCGGCGTCTACGACCGCAGCCTGCTCAACGCCTATCTGCCGGGATACTTCCCCGGGTACGCCGTGGGCCAGACCGACGCGCGCAACGACAGCCTGCCGGCCTACGCCTGGGCGGTCGGCTACACGCGCATTATTACACCCACACTTATCAATGATATGCACGTGGGCATGGTGCACGCCGATAAGTTCCAGCAGTCCATCTTTGGCAACGTCATTGGCAGCTCAGCCTGCACGGGATATGTGACCTCGGGCTCGTGCAATATTCCACTCGAGTTCGGCATCCAGGGGATTCCGCAGGTGGCCAACAACGGCGGCTTCCCCTATACCAACATCGCCGGCCTTCGTGGGATCGGCGTAGGCAACTACACCCCTACGATTCAAACCGTCTGGAGCCTGGAAGGCGTGGATGCGGTCACCAGGGTCTGGCGCAGTCAGACCTTCAAGACCGGTGTCCAGGTGGACGATCTCACAGCCAACATCTCGCAGCCGCCGCAAGGCCGCGGCGACCTCAGCTTCAACGGCATGTACACCGACATTCCCAACCGCATCAGCCAAAGTGGCACTGGCCTGAACGGCATCGGCGATTTCCTGGTGGCGCCGATGGCTTCGCTGGTCAGCGGCGTGGCCGGAGTCGGATCGACGGTCGATTACGTTGGCGGCATGAGCCAATTCTCTGGCTCCAATATCGCTGCTACCGACGACCATCGCTGGTACATTGGCGCCTACTTCCAGGACGACTGGAAGGTGAATCCCAGTTTGACGCTGAATCTTGGCCTGCGCTGGGATCTGTTCACGCCTTACGCCGAAACCCGGGGCTACCAGGCCAACTTCATCGCTGCGGGCGGCAACGGGCCCACCGCCAACTACTACATGTCCAAACCGGGTTGCCAGGTAGCGCGGGCGGCGATCTTCAACACCATTGCCGCTCTCAGCAATGTCAACATCGACTGCGTCTCCGGCCTCGATGATGGTAACGCACAAAAAGACAACTTCGCGCCGCGCGTCGGTTTCGCGTACAAATTCCGGCCAAGGCTGGTGGTGCGCGGAGGCTTCGGCACGGCCTATGGAGCACTGGGCAATCTCGGTTACGGCGGCACGCTGGGATTCAACTATCCGTTCGTCTACACCCAGACCGTCCCCGCTCCGGACAGCAATCACCCGTTGCTGCTGGCTCCTGGCCAGGCGGCAACCATGGAGCAGGCCTTCACGTACTTCAACTTCCAGAATCCGTCCGTGCTGCAAAGCCCAACCCCCTACACAACCACACCGGTGACTTGCCCTTCCGGCAGTTACTGCGATGGAGGACAATACATCGGGAGCGATTATCTGGGCCTTCCCTTCGATGGCCGCCAGTACAACTACCAGACGCCGCTGGTACAGACAGAGAACCTGACTGTCGAAGATCAGTTCACGAACCACGACGCGATCCAGGTGGGATATGTCGCCACCCAGGGCCGTCACCTGGATATTCTGGGGAACACGAACGCCAACTCCGAAATCCTGCCCAGCGGCACCAACACCCAGTTCTACGTTCCGTACCCCTACTTCAGCCGCAACAGCACCTACGAAACCACCAACGCCGCCAGCAGCTACAACGCCTTGCAGGTAACGTATCAGCACCAGATGAGCTTTGGACTCTCGCTGCTCGGCAACTACACCTGGTCCAAGTGCCTGAGCGACCAGCATGCGCCGCAGAACTCGGAGTACAACGTGGGCTACCGCGCCGAGTGGCTGCCCGGATTCGGCATCAAGGGCGACTACGCCCTGTGCGACGGCGATGCCGCCGGCCTCGTGCATGTGGCTGGAACCTATGCCCTGCCCGTAGGCCGCGGACACCAATTCGGAGGCTCCATGAGCAAGCCCGCGGATCTTGTCGTGGGTGGGTGGGAGGTCAACGGCTTCTATACGTTCCAAAGCGGGCAGCCGTTCACAGTCCCATGCCCGAATGCGACCTCTGCCGATTTTGGTTGCGCCGCAAACGTAGTGGCCGGGCAAGGTCTCTATACCGGCCCGCACAACTACACGCAATGGATGAACCCCGCTGCGTTTGCACAGCCACCGGTAGCAACCGCCATAGGACAGGCCAGCATTGCCCCGCTTGGCGGTCCCCTCCAGCAGGCACGCGGACCGCATTTCGCCAATTTGGATTCGTCGATCCTCAAGAACTTCCACATCACCGAATCGTCGTATCTGCAGTTCCGCGCCGAAGCCTTCAACACCACCAACACGCCCCCCTTCGCGCAGCCGGGACAGTTGAACTTCACAACCTCCAACTTCAGCAACATCTCGGCCACAAAGAACAGCAACCAGAACAATGGTGCACGTACGCTGCAGCTCGCACTCAAACTTTTCTACTAGCGCGTTGGCCTTCAAACGATGGTCCGTTTTGCATCCGGCGCAGAACGCCGCTCCGGATGCGGGCCTTAAATTCCCTCCTAAATTTTTCCCCTGGCTCTTTAAACGGAGACACAACCCTCCTCAATTCAGACCCTCGCGGTGCAAGGGCCAGGGTTTCTCCGACGAATTTTCGAGGGAAGCTGGCGGTGGATGGGAGTCCCTCAGCGAACCGCTCTCCGATGCCCATTTCCAGGATTTCGCCTGCGGGCTCAGACGCCCGCGAAACGGCTCAAGTTCACCCTGCTCTGTCCAGGACGGTCACGACGCGGGCGGATTCAACCTCATATCCGGCATCACCGCCGCTAAGTTCCGCATGAAGCTGGGATGCCAGGGAGAGCGTCCATGCGAAGCAGCTGCCAACTCCCGGCTCGCTGTGGACCTCGATCGCAGTTTGATGGCGCGCGGCAATCCAGGCGGCGAGAGCCAAACCGAGACCAGAACCGGGAGCGCTCGCTTCGCGGACATTGCCGGCGCGGAAAAACCGGTCGAAGATACGGTTCTGCTCCTGGGGGGGAATGCCGACGCCAGTGTCACGGACCTCGAATCGCGCGCCGCCGCCGCTGATGGCGAGCGCCAGGCGAACCGAGCCGCCCCCGGGAGTGTACTTGCCGGCATTTTCCAGGATGACGTTGAGCAGACGAGAAAGATACAGATTATCCGCCAGGACCATCAGAGGGCCGGAGGGAAGGTCGGCTGTGAGACGGAGACCTGCCTCGCGGAGCACCGGGCGCCACTTTCGCCACGCCTGAACGCAGAGCAGTTGCGCGTCCACAGGTTCAAGCCGGGCTTGTTCGGTGCCCGCGTCCACACGGGCAAGGAAGAGCAGGCTGTCCAGCAGAGAGGACATCTGCTGCGCCTCCGCCCCGATCGCTACGATGGCCTGGCGATACTCGCTCGCGGAACGATCGAAGCGCAGCGCGAGGTCGGCTTCCGAGCGGATGAGGGCCACCGGGGTGCGCAACTCGTGAGAAGCGTGGGCGGTGAAGTCGCGAACGCTGCGGACTGCGGACTCGATCCGCTCCAGCATGTCGTTGAGCGTGGACGACAGGTGGGCCAGTTCGTCGCGCGTATCGAGGCGGGGCAGGCGGCTCTGCAGATTGCCGTCATGAATGCGCTGCGCCTCCTGCGCTATCGCGGCCACGGGATCGAGAGCGCGCCGGCTGATCAGGTGCCCGGCGAGCCCGGCCATCAGCAGAACCGCGGGAGCGATCAACAGCAGCCCATTGCGGAACCGGGCAAGGGTCAAATCGGTTTTCGTCAGCGTCAGGCCCGATTCGACAACCCAGACCCGCCCATCGGCGGTGAACGATCGCCGCAGCGCGCGCACCGTTTTCGATCCCACCGCGAACTCCGTGAAGGCGCCTCCTGAAGGGATGGAGGAGGCTGGCGGCAGATCCTGGGGCACCACCTGCATGCGCCACGGTCGATAAACCCAGCGGCCCTGGCCGTCCGCAATCTCCAGCCACTTGCCGTCGTCTTTCAGATCAAATTCGGCGGCGATCTCGGCGCGCGCCCGTGTTTCGTCTCCGCCAAGGCGATGCGCCGCGATGAAATCGTGCACATCGTCGATGTGCTCGCCTATCTCGTGATCCAGCTCGAAGTAGAGACTGCGCCGCGCCATGAACCAGGACGCGCCGACCAGCAGCGTGCCGGCGAACGCGAAAATGAGGAAGTAGCTGATGGAAAGCCGGATTCGTATCGGAAGTCGCAATGGGTTTTTCCGGGGAAAACCCATTCTAGGCCGGGCTGGACGCGCGTCTGTTAAGGGGGTGTTACAACATCGTCGCGAACCAGCACATAGCCGCGTCCGCGCAGCGTATGAATCAGCGGCACAGCGCCTTCGCGATTGAGCTTGCGCCGCAGCGAGGAGACATACACCTCAAGAACGTTGCTGAATTTTTCCCAGTTGTAATCGTAGAGATGCTCGAGCAGCTCGCTTTTGGAAAGCACGGCGCGCGGCCGATGCGCCATGTATTCGAGCAGCCGGTATTCCATGGCGGTAAGAGCCAGCGGTTCGCCGCCGCGGATGACGGTCATTTCCTCAGGCAGGATGATCAGGTCGCCGATCTGTATGTGCGGCGCCGCATGCCCATGCGAACGCCGAATCAGGGCCCGGCTGCGCGCGACCATTTCGCTCACGTCGAAGGGCTTGGTGAGAAAATCGTCTGCG
>JASHPM010000111.1 GCA_030038115.1 Acidobacteriaceae bacterium
AACGGTCTTCTTCCACGTCCCTGCCGGCTACGATGGCAAGATTCCGGCCACCCTGGAGTTCGACGATGCGCAGGGCAAGTTGATTCGCAGCTTCTCGCTGCACCTGGAAACAGCAAAGGAGAAGCAGGAGAAGGCCGACGAGGAGGCGGGGAAGCCGGCGCCGGATCGCAGCGCGGAGAGCGCGATCGAGCAGAGGCAGGAAGCCGAAGCGAAGCTGACGGCCACTGAGCCCGGGATGAATCGCTTCCAGTGGGACCTGCGCTATCCGCCCGCCGTGGAGGTCAACGGGTACCATTCTCCGGCGGCGGCGGGAGGCCTGGACTATTCAACCAACGGTCCGATGGTGATCCCCGGCGCCTATTCAGTTGTATTGAATTATGGTGGGGAAAAAACCACGCAGACCTTTGCCGTGGCTCTGGATCCGCGGCTGCATGCAACGCCCGAGGACCTGGCCGCGCGCTTTGCCCTGACCCAGCAGATTCACGCCGATATGGATGCGCTGGATACAGAACTGAACCACGCCCTGGCCGCACGCGACAAGCTCGCAAAGGCGGCCGATCAGAGCGCAAGCCAGGGCCAGGCGGGCAGCGCACTGGACGCTCTCAATCGTGAGATCGACAACGACGTGCAGATGAAGGTCCGCTCGAGCGAGGGCGACGTGCTCCACGAAGCCAGGCTGCACGGCTTTCTGGCGTACCTTGCGGCGGACGTAGAGGTGGCCTACGCCCGGCCCACCCCAGCGCAGTACGAGGTTTTCCGCGAGCTGGACAGCCAAACCAAAGCCGCGGAGAAGAAGCTGGAGTCGGTGCTGGCGGAGGCGGAGAAGGCGGCGCAGTAGAGAGCGGAGGCAGCGTTGCTCCGGGGTTGCCACCGGACGCGATGAGGCCCCTGCAGAGGCAGTGTTGGTTTCCAACTGATGAAGGCGCTGAAATGCGCGTGAATTGCGGACGCAGCCCCGGCCATTATCCTGAAATGTGACTACAAGTCCAGACCCCGATCCCGATACAGGCCTCGACACAGGGCTCGACCCAGGTCCGGACGCAAGTCCAGACACGGTTCCCGAAATCCCGCGCCCGAAAGGTTTCCTCCGATCCCTCAGCCTCCCGCCTCTGACCCTCCGGCCCCTGACCCTCCGATCAGGGATTCGGTGGCTGTGCATTGGCGTGGTGGGTTTGTGGTTGCTGGCGGCGCTGACCCTTGTGGCCGCGAAGTGGATCGACCCGCCGACGGATGCTGTGCACATGGAGCGCCGGGTGCAGGCCTGGATGCACGGCAGGCCGTATCACGAGCGCTACACCTTCGTTCCGCTCCGGCGCATCTCGCCCGATCTGCAGCACGCGGTCATCGCCGCCGAGGACGCGCGCTTCTACCAGCACCATGGATTCGACTGGCACCAGATCCAGATCGATGCCCAGGACGATATGGATGGCGGGCGGATTCGCGGAGCTTCCACCCTTACGCAGCAACTGGTGAAGAACCTGTTCTTCGGAACAGGCCGCTCGATCCTGCGCAAGGGCGCGGAGGCCACGCTGGTGCCGGTAGCGGAGCTGGTTCTGGGTAAGCAGCGCATTCTGGAGCTCTATCTCAACATGGTCGAGTGGGGTCCTGGGATTTATGGGGCGGAGGCAGCGAGCCGTGCCTGGTACGGAACTTCGGCGCGGAATATCGATCGGGAAGAGGGTGCGCGGCTGGCCGCCATTCTGCCGGCTCCGCTGCGGCGACGGCCGGAGCGCATGAATCACTACAGCGCGCTCATCCAGGAGCGGATGAGCCAGATGGGCTGGTAAGGGCGGGCAATATCTCGCCCATCACGGCAGGCTGGATGCGGCAATGTTGGAATGTCAAGCGATGCTGATGACCTGGCTGCCCCCGGCTGCGAGGAACGCTGCGTGCGTTTCATTGCGGCGACGCTCAGCTTCCTGCAGCAGGGGTGCATAGCGCGGGCTGGAGCGCATCGACGCAAACCATGGGTCGCTTACAATCGCCGAGGCGCAGAGAAACCCACGGTCCATCGTCGTGAAGAGAGCGGCGATGGCGCGCTCGGTCTGGCCGATCTGGGCGAGTTGACGCGCGACATAGAACAACACCTCTGGATCAGCCGGCAAAGCCGTCTCGGCGGCCATGATGGCATCCAGACTTTCCTCCGTATTGCCTTCGAGCCAGGCGCGCAGCGAGCGCATGAGTGCTCCCACCGTGCCCGTGGCGCTCCCGGATCGCTCGCGCTCCCGGAGCCGGGAAAGCGCAGTCTCGCTTTCTCCCATGGTGGCCAGGGCAGCGCAATCGAGGTAAAAACCGCCCTTGCTGCCATAGAGCTCAATGGAGGCTGCGTAGTCCCCCATCAGGAAACAGGTGTGCGCGGCGCTGGTGACCAGATGGGGGTCGAGGTGACGTCCGCGGAGGTGAGCCGCCATGGAGGCATCGAGTTCGTCGCAATAGCGGCAGGCCTGCACGAGGCCTGCGAAGAGCTCGGCGTCGTTGCGGCGGAAGCGAGCCCGCTCCAGCAAACGGACCATGGCTTTTCCGGCGTGGCCCTGGTCGCATTGGGCAGGCGTATAGAGACTGTGGGCGATGGCGAGGTCGGGGCTCAGGGCAAACGCGCGACGGAAGGCCTTCTCCGACAGCTCTTCACTGTTTTGAGGATGGTCGCTGAATTTTGCCAGGAAGTGGTAGACGCGGCCGAGGCGCGCCCAAGCCGGCGCATAGTCCGGACTTTCCTCCAGACACTGGAGATAGAGGTCGCAGGCGATGCCCATGTTATCCAGCGAGCGCGGAACCGTGACCCGCGCGGAAGTCGAGTACGTGACCGGAGCGTTCTGGTTGGCGCGAAGATAGCACTCATAGGCGCGTGCCGTCGCCGGGACATCGCGATGAGCTGCGCGTTGTTCGCGTTCGTCGAGCGGAACCTGCAGCGATTGCAGGATGCGCTCGCACAGTTCGTCCTGCACGGTAAAGAGATCCTGCATAGAGGAATTCGCTGTTTCCGACCAGAGGACCGTGCCGGCGGGCGCTTCAATCAGCTGGCAGGTGAGACGAAAGCGGCCACCGACGTGGAGCAGCGACCCGGTGAGGAAGGCATCGACGTCGGCTTCGACGGCCACGCGCCTGGGATCCGGCTGGCCTTCAAACCGTGCGGCAAGAAAACTGGACCGGATGATCAGGTTGTTCATGGCAAGGAGTGAGTTGCCGATGGCCTCAGGCAAAGCAAAGGTGAGGAAATCGGTGTGTTCGTCGCTCTTTGCGGCGCGAAAAGGAAGCACGATGATGCGAGAGACGGTGCGCGTTCGCGGCGCAACCGCAGTGCTTTCGGATAGGTGGACGAACTCCAGCGCTGCGAGCATCTCGCGCGCCGAGGCATAACGGTCCTCGACGCGCTTGGCCATGGCGCGGCGAAGGATCTGATCGAGGGCCTCGACTTCGCGCGATCCGCCGAGAGGCGGCGGATTGTAATGCAGGACGGCGTACAGGATATCGACCGTGGAACTGGCCTCAAACGGCCGCTTGCCAGTAAGCAATTCGTAGAAAACCGAGCCAAGCGAAAAAATGTCAGAGGCGGGAAGGGCGGGAAGGCCGCTGGCCTGTTCCGGCGACATGTATAAGGGTGTGCCGACAATGCTTCCAGCGAAGGATTCAACGGTCGCGGTTCGATCCGGGTCCGCGCCAGGGGCGGCACCTGCGGTGCGGGCCAGGCCGAAATCCAGCAGCTTGACGCCGTGGCGGGTCAGAAACACATTCGAGGGCTTCAGGTCGCGGTGAACGATCTGGAGATCGTGCAGGGCCTGGAGCGCCTGCAGAATCTGCCGTACGATTTTCATGGCCTCGGAAGCATCCACCATCCCTTCTCGCAGGCGGTCGGCGAGGGAGAGGCCCTCGAGCAACTCCATCACCAGAACGAGACCTTCGCGCTCTTCGAGTACGTCGTAAACCTGGCAGACGTTGGGATGATTGACGCGGGCCAGCGACCGTGCCTCGCGCCGGAAGCGCGCCGCCCCTTCCGCATCCCCAGCCTGCTCCGGGCGCAGAACCTTCACCGCCACGTCGCGGCGCAGATCCGTGTCGACGGCGCGAAACACTTCACCCATGCCGCCCGATCCCAAAGGCTCGACGATCATGTAACGCCCCAGGCGCGTTCCCCTCGGCAAACGCGGGCCGTCCCCACGGTCGCCGGAATCGGCTGGAGGCGTCAGGGGAGATTGCGACAGGAACCCGCGCAGCCGGTCGTTCTCCCTGAGCAGAGCCTCAACCCGGCTGCGCAGTTCAGGCTGCCCCCGGCACGCCCGATCCAGAAACGCCTGCCGCTCTTCCGCGCCCAGATCGAGAGTTTCTCCGAACAGCTGCTCCGCGGCTTGCTCCTGGTCTCTCATCGGGCTCGTCCTGGCAGGAATTTCGATGGGCCGTTTATGAGGCTTCCACAGTACCATGACCCGGTGAGGGCAGCCATGCTGCCTTATACCCGCGCTTTCAAGGTAAATGTTGTCCACCCTCGGAAAAATCCATGCCGGGGACGCGATGCTCGCGGGATCGCTGGCAGCGCGCCCCATTCTGGCGCGGGCTCACTACGCGGTATTTTGGTCATTTGAATCGCCGGGATGCGGACAGTATCATGGCGTTGAAAGTCACACGTTTTGATGACGAGCGAGCTGGGCGAACATGCCCGTCTGCTCCCGGGAAGCCTTCAGGACTTTTCGGCGGATGCAAAATTCCACAACCAGGGAGATGCCAGCGATGCGAATTGGTGTGTTGACGGGAGGCGGAGACTGTCCCGGACTGAATGCCGTGATCCATGCAGTGGTGAGGAAGGGCATTGTTCATTACGGAGACGAGTTCGTCGGGTTTCTGGAGGGATGGCGGGGCGTGCTGGACAACAACACGACGCCGCTGACGCTGCACAAGGTGGATGGGATTCTGACCGAAGGCGGCACGATTCTGCGCACGTCGCGGACGAATGTGCGGAAGGTCGAAGGCGGGATCGCGAAATGCGTCGCGGTGCTGAAAGCCAACAAGCTGGATGCGCTGATTGCCATCGGCGGGGACGATACGCAGTCAGTGACGAATGCGCTGATTGAGGCGGGCGTGCCGGGCGTGGGCGTTCCCAAAACGATCGATAACGATCTGAACGGAACCGATGTGTGTTTTGGATTCGACACGGCGGTGATGATCGCCACGGAGGCGGTGGATCGTCTGCACACCACGGCCGAATCGCACAATCGAGTGATTGTGTGCGAGGTAATGGGGCGCGACGCGGGCTGGATTGCGCTGACCGCGGGCGTGGCGGGCGGAGCGCATGTCGTTCTGGTTCCCGAGAAGCCGATCGATCTGGACCACGTGTGCGCGATCCTGAAATACAACCACGAGCATGGGAAGAAGTATGGGATCGTGGTGGTGGCGGAAGGGGCGAAGCTGCCTTCCGGCGAGCAGGCGGTGAAGGGCGAGAAGCTGGATGCGTTTGGGCACGTGCGGCTGAGCGGCATCGGCGAGCGCCTGGCCGAGGAGATCGAGAAGAAGACGGGCTACGAGACACGATCCGTAAACCTGGGGCACACGCAGCGCGGGGGCACACCGACGGCGTACGACCGGATGCTGGCAACGCGGTATGGGCTGGCGGCGATCGACCTGGTGCACCAGGGGAAATTTGGGCGGCTGGTGGTGCTGCGCGGGACGAAGATAGAGGACATCCCGCTGGCAGAAGCGATCGCGAAAAACCGCACCGTGGACGACAGCTTTTTATCGGTCATCAGCAGCCTTGAGCCGAAGGTTTAATTGGACAGCTCTATCTGATTATTTCGCAATGCCTTGAGCCAGGTGGGGTTGGCAATCAAATACCCCACGAAAACGGGATTCCTTTCGTCCTCCGGACTATGGTATACAGGGCGTGCCTCACAGCTCTGGGGAGGAATCCGTGAAAGCCTCGCTCGCCCAACCCGAGATTCGCGAAGTCATGGACATCCGTCAGGCGTCGCACTATCTCGGCATCAGTGCGGACAGCCTGTATCGGTACGCGGCGACGGGGTTCATTCCGGCGTTCCGGCTGGGAAACCGCTGGCGTTTCCGGAAGTCGCGGCTGGATGACTGGATGGATCGGCAGTCGGGCCTCGAAGAAACCGCTGCACCAAAACTGGTGCGTTCGGCGAAGAAGCCGGTGCGCTCCACACGGGTGCTGAGCCGCTCCGTCCGCACCGGATAACCCACTCCTCAAAAATGCGATTTCGAATGGCCGGCAATGGTCACCCTTAAACAGGCGGTTTGGATTCGCAGCTCAGAGACCCGCTAATACCCGATGCACCAACGAAATCGCGATCGAGCCTTCGCCGACCGCGGAGGCCACGCGCTTAACGTTTCCGGCACGAACATCGCCTACGGCAAAAATCCCGGGCTGGCTGGTCTCGAGCATCAGAGGCATACGCGCCAGCGGCCAATGGCAGTCGTGTATCACGGGGTCCAGATCACGGCCGGTAAGGATAAATCCCTTGTCGTCCATAGCCAGACAGCCCTTTAGCCACTCGGACCGGGGAGAACCGCCGGCCATGATGAACACGTAGCGGATGTCATGGGTAGAAGTCGCGCCGGTATTGTTATCCCGCCAGGTCACGCGGTCGAGTTGCGTATCGCCCTCGAGGGCCACAATCTCAGTGCAGTAATGCAATTCGATCCCAGGATTCTGCTCGATGCGCTGGATAAGATAACGAGACATCGTGTCCGACAGTCGACCGGAGCGCACCAGCATATGGACCTTGCTTGCCGTCTGGGAGAGGTACACGGCGGCCTGACCAGCAGAATTTCCCCCTCCCACGACAATTGCCTCCTGGCGTCCGCACAATTGCGCCTCGATGTACGTTGCTCCGTAATAGACGCCCTGGCCTTCAAAGTCAGAAAGATTTTCAAGGTTTGGCTTCCTGTAGTGCGCTCCGCTGGCAATCAGAACCGTGCGCGAACGAATCACCTGACCATAATCCACGGTTAACCCGTAGGGACTACGATCGCAATTGAGTTTCGTCGCGCTGTTGGCGATCAGCACTTTGGCGCCGAATTTTTGGGCCTGTGCCGCGGCGCGTCCCGCCAGTTCCAGTCCCGAAATTCCCATGGGAAAGCCCAGATAGTTTTCGATCCTGGAACTGGAGCCAGCCTGCCCGCCCGGAGATTCGGCCTCGATTACCAAAACATCCAGCCCCTCGGATGCGCCATAAACCGCCGCTGCCAGGCCTGAGGGGCCGGCTCCAACGATCACCAGATCGCGCACATCGGACGCCGTGATGTGGGCGTTGAGCCCGAGACACGCCGCCAGCTCCTGAATTGACGGGCTGCGCAGCACGGTGCGGTTGTTGCAGATCACAACAGGAATTTCTTCCATGGTGACGTGAAAGTGATCCAGCAGCTCCTGAGAACTGGTGTCGGTATCCAGGTCAACGTAGGTGAAGGGATGTCCATTGCGAACCAGGAACTCGCGCAGACGGAGCGTCGTGGCCGAGTGGCGCGATCCCATCAGAATCACGTTTCCCTGGCCGCGGTTGATCAACGTTACCCGGCGCAGGATGAAGGCGCGCATGAAAAGCTCACTCAGCTCCGCGTCTCGGGCTACGAGGCTTCGAAGCTGGCCGCTGCTCATCTCCAGAAACTCGCCGGCAGCCGTGACCCGGCCTCGCACCAGGCCGCGCCGGCCGGAAATCATGGTGATCTCCCCGGTGAACTCTCCAGCGTCAAGATTGACGATCAGGCGCTCGCCATTTATGCCGGGCTGCACGATCTCCATGCTGCCCGACAGCAGCACAAAAAATGGAATGTCGAGGTCACCCGGCTCAAACACGATTTCTCCGGCATTCACTTTTCGCACTTTGCTCAGAGGACGAATGCGGTCGATCTGTTCCGCAGTGAGAACGGGAAAGGCTTCCCCACGAAAATCAGCGGACAAAGGAGTTAAAGGGATAGACACAATTGCTCCTGGGAATACCTGATCAGACGAAAGGCTGAGACCTGCAGATTAGGCCGAGACGGGCTCGGCTTCAAGCGGAGCAAAAGGCAGCAGGCAGCGGGGGCGGCTGGCTGTTGTCTACACCTGGTCACTGCTCCTGCGCATCTTCCTGGGCGGGCGTCCGTTCCCGGGGGGTGTTGATCCCGAGGCTTCGAGATCCTGCGCGGATTGCGCCATGGTGAGGTGGCGCTCCATGATGGAGCGGGCCTCAGAGGCGTTGCGGGAGCGGATGGCGCGGTAAATCTCGCGGTGCAGGTCGGCGGATTCTTTCAGGTCGCGAGAGCGCTCCGCGGTTTTGCGCCGCTCGTCGTAGAGAGCCGAGGTGATGGTCTCCATGAGGGCGGCGAGGATGGGGTTGCCCGAGGCCTGGGCGATGACGCGATGAAAGCGCACGTCATGGATGAGGTACTCCATGGGATTGTCGACGGTGGCGTACATCTCGGCGACCTCTTCGGACATGGAAGCAAAGTGCTGCTCGCGGCCGCGCTCGGCGGCCAGGGCGGCAAGCTCGCTTTCGAGAATGCGGCGGGCTTCGAACATTTGCCAGGACTGAAAGCCGTGAAGGGCTCCCAGCAGGCTGAGCGAGGACTTACCGAGCTCCGGGGGCCCATCCGCGACGAAAGTGCCGACGCCGTGACGGACATCCATGACGCCCATGGCGGCGAGGTAGCCGATGCCGGTGCGCAGGCTGGCGCGGCTGATGTGCAGTTTACGGGCAAACTCCCGCTCGGGAGGGATGCGATCGCCGGGCTGGAGGCCACCGGACTCGATCAAGGTTCGGATGTGGTTGACCACCCGCATGGTCATGTGCGTATCGGATTTGGGCATGGCGTCTCCGGCGGCCAGAAGCGGGCAGGTCCCGAGTCTATCCCGTCAAGCGGGATTTATTGGGATTGCGAGCTGTTTTGTATCGCTATGCACGAAAGTACCACTTATTCTGGTTGCCTGGCGGTGTATTCTAGTGGTCGGACCTCTCGGACACAATCCTACGCTCCGGGGGTCCAGGAGGTCGACCAGGCTTATGTCCACGGGCGCCATGACTCTGATCCACAATGACCGGCTTTTCCCGGCCGATTCAGTAATGCGCGGCATTGCGCGGCGGCTCCATGCGGAAGTCCGGGACCTGCCCATCATCAGCCCGCACGGGCATACGCAGGCGGCATGGTTCGCGGACAACAAGCCGTTTCCCGATCCGGCGAAGCTATTTGTTCAGCCCGACCACTATATCTTTCGCATGCTGTACAGCCAGGGCATCTCGCTGGAGGATCTGGAGATCGGTGAGG
>JASHPM010000112.1 GCA_030038115.1 Acidobacteriaceae bacterium
TCGCCAGCTCGCCAGCGGGTCGTAGCACGACGGTGATTCCGCTCCACTGCTCGGAGAACCGCTCGATGCTCATCTTCACCAGGCCCTGCGACGGATCACCGATGAGGAGCCTGCCGCGCCGGTCGATCGACCAGACGACGACGAAGTGGCGCTGGTCCGGCAGATACCCGATGAATGGCAGACAGGTGGGGTCGACCCGCCCGTGGGGCTGCTTGCCTGTCTGGACCGCAAAGTAATTCCCAAGCCCAGCCGCGAACTGCCCTACGGCGATGCCGCGCTTCGGGTCGGACCCAAGCCGGCGGCGAAGTTCATCGATCGAAAGGTGCATACCATAGTGTTCGGCAACGGCCTGCACGCAGGCGATGGCGCAGTCATTCACGGCAGACTGGAAATGAAAAGGGTAGGCTGTTCGGGCACGCATGGATTTTCTCCTAATGTCGATTTCCGAAACCATAGCCGGAGTGTGTTTATGTCACCCCGACCATGGTTTGCAAACACAGGCACGTCTCGGGCAGTCTCCCGTGTTCACTTAAGGGAGGATCGATATTACCCAGATGGCGTCTATCATCATTAGGGCAAACCCCCCGAGGCCCTCTGCGGTCGTCATCGGGGCATAGCCCGCGCCGCTTCCCGCGCCCGCGGCGCCTCCCGCGAGCGCAGCGGTCGTCATCTCTGTACCGCCAATCAGTTTCAGTTCCTGGGTGGAAAGTGGAGCGAGTCGCGGCCTAGCCGCGCGATTGTTGATGCTTGTGCTGTTCATTTCCGTTTCTCCTTTTCAGTTTTGGGCTGTTTCCAACCTCAGCCAGTACGCGCAAAAGGCATGTGGCTGGGGCTCACTTCGGCGCGGGATTTTTAGTTGCTGGTTAATCGCGATTTGTACGCGCCCCGGTCGTTCGGGCTTGATCGAACCCAGTGCCGGAAGGTTCATCGATCAAAGTGCGAGCCCTGATATTGGGCGTGCTGGAAGCGCTAGGGGATGGCGCTCTTTACAAAGGATTGGAAATGGAGGGCGGGTGTTGCAGCGTGCATGGAGTGTTCTTGTGAAGCTGGTGACAGAAGTCAGAGTCGGGACAGGTCATCTGCTACCCGACTCTGGTTGCGGAGACAGGTTCGATTCAGGCAGTGTTGCGTGTTCATCAGGGAGCTGTAGTTGCCTTGGTCGCGATGAGAGTCTCCTCGCCCACACCCATCGTAAAGACAGGGATCCCCAACTCCGGAAGGCCCAGAGCGGTCAGCAGGATTCCGATGCTCATCTCGACTCCGCCCGTTCCTGCGGTACCGCCGGCCATCGCCAGTTCCTTGGTTGTAAGTGGAACGAGCCGCGGTGTGGCCGTCTCGCGATTGCTGGTCATTGTACTGTTCATTTCCGTTTCTCCTTTGCAGCTCTGGTGGCTTTTCCCAGGCTCATTCACTAACGCGCAAAACGCCTGTGCCGGGAGCTCACGTTGCCCGCAAATTTCCAGTTGCCAGCGGGCCACGATGCTGCGCGCCTTGCCGCTTCATAGCCACGTTCTTGCTGCCAGGGTCGAATTTTAAGGATGCCAGCAGCCATCAGCCCCTCAACCACCATAGCCGGCGTTATAATCCGCACCACAACGGGAAGCTGCAATCGCGCCTATCCCCAAGCCCCCAAGGCTCCGTACGATTCGCAGCCGCCCATGAGTGGCGCAGGGAGTCGGCCGATGACAATGCCCACGAAAGAGCAAGTGGCGACGCTCGTTGCCGGAGCGCAGAGCGGCAGGCAGGAAAACGTCAACGAGCTGATGCAGCTGCTCTATGGCGAACTGCGTCGCCTGGCCGCTTCGTACCTTCGTCACGAACGTACCGGACATACCCTGCAGCCGACGGCCCTCGTGAATGAGGCTTATCTGCGGCTGCTCGAACAGGACGGAACCGACTGGAAGAACAAAAGCCATTTCATGGCCATCGCCGCCCAGGCCATGCGCCGTGTGCTGGTGGATCACGCTCGCCGCGGGCATGCGGCCAAGCGCGGAGGTCCGCTTCCCAGACTCTCTCTTGAAGAGGTCATCGTTTATTCCCAGGAGCAGGGGGGCGACCTGATTGCGCTGGATGACCTCATGGAACGGCTGTCGCGGATGGATGCGCAGCAGGGCCGTGTGGTGGAGCTGCGGGTGTTTGGTGGACTGACGGTGGAGGAGGCGGCCGAGGCGCTTGGCATTTCTCCGGCAACCGTGAAGCGCGACTGGTCGATGGCCAAAGCCTGGCTGGCCCGCGAGATGGACAGGAGCGGCAGCGGATGAATCCCGAGCGGTGGCAGCGGGTGAAGACCATCTTCACTTCTGCCCTGGAACTTCCCCCGGAAGAGCAGTTGTCTTTCGTCCATCGTGCCTGCGGTGAGGACGCGGAGCTGCAGGAGGAGGTGCAATCCTTGCTGCGCTACGAGCCGGCGATAAAGACTGTCCCCGGTGTCGCTCCCGCGGATGGGCTCCGAGCCACGCAGCCGGCAGACCAAGGTTCCGGCGATCTTAGCGCATCGGTACAGCCGCCAGGCGATGTCGCAAATCTGCATTTGGAAATTGATCGGCTGCTGGCCCGGTCCGGATCGGACGTGCGCGATGAGGCGGATGATTCGACGGGTATCCTGATCGGAACAACGATTTCGCATTACCGCATCCTCAAACGCCTGGGCTGGGGAGGAATCGGGGTGGTTTACAAGGCTGAGGATATGACGCTCGGCCGCTACGCTGCGGTGAAGCTTCTGGCAGACGCTGCAAGAAGCGATCCGGGGGCGCTGGAGCGCTTCAAGCGCGAAGCCAGAACCGCATCTTTGCTCAGTCACCCCGGCATCTGCACCATCTACGAATTCGGCGAACACGAAGGCCGGTTGTTTTTGGCCATGGAATTCATCGAGGGATGCTCCTTACGACAGTTTCCCCAGCGAGATGGCTCTCTCGAGTCCCTCACAGAACTGATAGTGCAAGCCGCTGCGGCCTTGGCTGCGGCCCACTCCGCCGGGATCGTCCATCGCGACGTCAAGCCGGAGAACATGATGGTCAGAAGCGACGGCCATCTGAAGCTGGTGGACTTTGGCCTTGCCCGCTTTGCCCCGAGCCTGCCGCAGTCCGGGTTCGCAACTGCACCCGGGATGCGGGCGGGCACCCTTGCTTATATGTCTCCGGAACAACTTCGGGCCGAGGAAGTCTCCAGCGCCTCTGACATCTTCTCGCTGGGAATTGTGCTGTACGAATTCGCCAGCGGTCGCCATCCATTCGTGGCCGGCTCCCAGGCGGAGATTTCAACGGCGATCCTGACCGAAATGCCCCCGTCGGTCCGCGAATTCAATCCAGAAGTGTCGCCAGTACTGAACAGTCTCATCCTGCAGATGCTGCATAAAGATCCGCGCCTGCGGCCAACCGCGGCCGAAGCCTACGCGGCGCTGAAGGGTGCGACCACTCCTTCGATGATGCATCAATCGCGCGCGTCAAGCCGGACGACCAAACCCGGCCGCGAAAAGGAGCGCACGGAGCTGTGGAAGGCATTCCGCTGCGCTGTCAAAGGTCGTGGATTTCTGGCATGCTTTTCTGGAGAGCCGGGAATTGGCAAAACGACGGTGGTCGAATCGTTTCTGGAAGAACTGGCCGGCAGCGGAGAGCCCTGCTTTATCGCGCGCGGCCGCTGTTCAGAAAGACTCGCCGGTTCCGATGCCTATCTTCCGATGCTCGAAGCGCTGGAGAGCCTCCTGCGGGGGCCTTCATTCGGCACAGCAACGCGAACGATGAAAGCTCTTGCTCCGGCGTGGTACTCGCAGGTGGCGTTCGCTGGTGCTCCCGGAGTCACAGGCGGCGAGGCTCGGTCGACCGTCGCTCAGCCTGTTTCGCAGGAACAGCTGAAGCGGCAACTGTCGGCATTCTTCAGGGAGTTATCCACCGTCGCGCCGGTCATTCTCTTTCTCGACGATCTGCACTGGGCTGACGCTTCGACGATCGATCTGATCGCATACCTTGCCACAAAATTCGACCAGCTTCGTCTGCTCATCCTTAGTACATATCGGCCCTCCGATGCTCGGCTCTCGAAACACCCATTTCTTTCGCTGAAGCAAGATCTCGAGGGACGGGGCGCCTGCAAGGACACGGAACTGGAATTCCTGTCGCCGGAGGAGATCGCGGACTGGCTCAGAATCGAGTTTGCAGGTTCGAACTTTCCCGCCAGCCTTGCAGGACAGCTTCACCGTCGGACGGAGGGCAATCCGCTCTTCCTCGTAAATCTGGTTGAGTATTTGCGCGGCCGAAGCATCATCGCGCAACGCGACGGCAGATGGATTCTGGAAGGTCCGATCGAAAACGCTGAACTGAAACTACCATCCTCGATCCGCAGCATGATTGCGCGCAAGACGGATAATCTGTCCGAGCCTGATCGGCGATTGCTCATCACCGCCAGCGTGCAGGGATACGAATTCGATTCTGCGATTCTTGCGGAGGTACTGCCTCTCGACGCTGTGGAGATCGAAGAGCAGCTCGACGTCCTCGAGGGCACCTATCGTCTCGTACAAAACGTCGGGGAAATGGATCTTCCGGACCGGACGGCGTCCTCTCATTACCGGTTCGTCCACGTTCTCTATCAGGACGTCTTCTACAACGCGCTGCTGCCCGCGCGCCGGCGTCCTCTCAGCTCATCCGTTGCCGCCGCTCTCGAGAGGCATTACGGTTCCGAGACGCCCCATATTTCTGCGCAAATGGCCGTGCTCTGGGAAGCGGCCCGGGAACCCGCTCGCTCCTCGCATTATTTTCTAATTGCTGCGCAGAGGGCCGCTCAGTTGTCCGCGCATCGCGAGGCCGTCAGTCTCTCCCGGCGGGGGCTTCAGCAGCTCCAGTCCCTGCCCGAGGATGCCGAGTGGTCAAGAGTTGAGCTAAGTTTTCAGACCACGCTCGCATCTTCGCTCTTCCTCGTCAAAGGTTATGGTGACCCGGAGGTCGAGCCGGTCTTCCGGCGTGCGCAGGAACTCGCCTATCAGACGGGTCGGACCGAGCAACTCGTCGGCATCCTGCGCGGCTTGTCCTGGTTTCATGAAACTCGCGGCCAGATGTCGGTCGGCCGTGGACTCGCTGAACGGGCGGCGGAAGTCGCCCGTCAAAGCGGCGATCCTGGATTGCTCATCGTCAGTCATCATCTCAGCGGGGACATTTCTCTCTGGACGGGCAACTTTGTTGAGTCCCGCGCTCTGCTGCAGCAGGGAATCGACCTCTACGATTCTGAACGCGACCGCTCGCTCCCTGAACGCTTCGGCGCCTATGACCTTAACGTTGGGTGCCGCATGTTTCTGGCTCACGACCTCTGGTATCTGGGATATCCCGATCAGGCCCTCGCTTCCGTTCAGGAGGCCGTTCGCTGGGCGCAGCAGCTAAATCATCCCTATAGTCGTGCGGCAGCAGGCACGCACTGCGCATGGATCCATGTCCGGCGCGGCGAACCCGGGATGGCCTTGGAGCGAGCGCTGGAAAATCGCCGGTTTGCTGAAGAGCATCACTTCCCGTTTCATATTGCGCATGCCAAGGTCGTCTGTGGCTGGGCTCGTTCAGAGGAGGGGAAACTGGAGCAGGGCATTGCTGAATTGCGGGAAGGCATCGATCTATACCGGTCCATCGGTGCCATTACCGAGCACCCTTTAATGGCCATGCAATTGGCTAGCGCTCTCGTCCGCGCGGGTGACCTCGAAGCCGCCAGCGAAGCCATAGAAACGGCATTGACTGGCTTCGACGGCTCGCCACTGTTCTGCGATGCCGAGCTCCCGAGGTGGAATGGCGAGATCTGTTTCGTTCAGGGCTTCGCTGAAAAAGCGGAACCCTTGTACCGGTCGGCGCTGGAGAACGCTCGTCGTCAGCAGGCAAAGTCACTGGAACTGCGTGCCGCTCTCGGCCTCAGTCGGGTCATGTATGCCCAAGGGCGCAAGGCGGAGGCCCGCGAATTGATCGTTCCTATCTATTCGTCGTTCACTGAGGGTCTCAATACCGCAGACCTCATAGCGGCGCGAAACTTGATGGATTCTTTGGCTTAATCGCTGCTTCTGTGTTGTCGATTCGCCGCGACTGAGAGGGTGGTTTAGCGGCTCTTGCGCGCCTCACGCCGAGCCGTGTCGTACTTGAATCGGTGCTCGTGCGGACGGGCGATCTGTCTCCGGACCAGGCTGCCGATCAAATCCTGAGTGCAATCCATTCGTGGTCCGTCTCTCAAAACGACGACCTGACGGTGCTTATCTGCGACTTCCATGGCTCGCAAAATACTCAGGGAACCAGCGTAGACGGTATTCGTGTGTGAATTACCCGACTTCTCACCGAGTGCATTATCGCCAACCCACTCATTGAGCACCATCGGCAGGGTTGGTGGCATGTTCTGGACGGATGACCGGCAATACCGAAATAACGGGCGGGGTCGTCCGTTCCGGCAGATCGGGCCCAAATGTCCGTATTGCCGACAATCGCTGGTCGCACGGCACCGCGAAGCCGCAGGTTACATCGGACGCCACGTTGCGTCGACCGTGACGGGAATCTCGTTATGGATGGGAACCATCAGGAACGACGGCCGATCGATTTTGAAGTCGGAACAGGTCGCAGGAACCGTGCCTGTAATCTCGACGTCGGTGCCGTGGGCGGTGCGGTTCAATGGCACGTGATCGTAGTGAACCGTCTGACCGGCGAACTGAATCTCAAGATCGGTATCGATAGTCGCCGCGTCGAGCGCCGACTGCGGGAGGTGTGTGCGCACGATCACCATGGGAAACTGCGCGCCGCGCACCGTCTGCATCATGTGCAGATCGCGATTGCTGTCGCCGGAGTCGAAGGTCTTCAGCGGGACCGCAATCAGGAAGTCGCAACCTGCGGCGCTGCAATTGCCCTTGCCTTTGGCGTCGTGACTGGTGCCATCGACTTCATGCACGGGATGCGTGATGTGCCAGGTGAGCGTGGACTGCACGAGAACCCATTGGCTGTTTTGGGCCACAACCGGCAGCGGCAACGCGATCAGCAGCAGGACGATGGCAGACCTCATCGCTTCTCCCAAAATTTCAGATGAAGTGGCCATGAGACGGCGACGATTGAAGCGCCGTAAGCACCGACCGTGGTCCACGCAACGTACGAGTGTGCCGAAGCAATGCCATGAACTTTCTCGCCGTTGTTCTCCTGTCTGAGCGCCATGCCGCCGAGAATCGGCGTGAGGATCATGCCGGGTGCATGAATCCACACCAGGTCGCGGTGCAGCTTGATCGCGCCTTTGGGCTTCACGCCTGGAATTTTGGGAGCGGCGATCGCGTAGTACGCCGTGAAGCCATACAGAGCCGCAGTACTCGCTCCAAGCGCGGCATGCAGGTCGACAGCGCCAGCGCTGGGCGCAATCGGTGGCCCAGTGGGATCGGCTCGGTTGCGTTTGGCTTTGGCACCACCCGCGACGATCACCGTAGCGCACAGCGGAACGACAGTGACGAGACCCAGCGTCTGATGCACCTTGAGGTCGTGCGTCCGCTGATTGAGTTTCCGCTGCAGATCGGCGTTGGCCATGATCTGTTGCGGCGTAAAGCCGAGATCACCAAGGGTGGGAGCGTTGCCAGGCTGCGGTTGGTTCGGTCTTTGATTCGGATTCTGAGTTTGGTTCTGGCTCTGGCTTGGGCTCTGATTTTGCTGCGCTGTGCTCTGGCCATCTGTGGGAACGGGAGCATCCGGAAGTTCCTTCACGATGGACGAAACAAGGGACGAGCTGGACGGTGCGGGACTGCTGGAAAAAATGACGTGAGGATTACCGGAAGCTTGCGCAAATGTCATCATCGGAACCAGGATCAGACAGGAATACGCGATGACGGTTCTTCCTGGAGCGGTTCGTCTCAAGACTTCTTGTCAGCCTTCCTGCGGTGATGCCGAGTGCATTTGATAGTACGCTCAGTTAACGCGGTTGCTCAACGCCAAATGGCTTCCGATGGTGAGAACTGAAACTACGGCCATAACCTGTCAATGAGTGCCTTGACTTGTTGGCGACATCTGAAAGGTCGGCGGTCATTCGAGAGAGTCATTAGTCGTCCCTGTGGGACCGTAGTTCCACAAAGAGGCGGCGCAATGGAAGAGAGTGACGCCACTCCGCCTTAGTAGGTATACTTTGCGATGAATCCGGGCCACAATCGAACATCTTCCTCTTGAAGGACCGCAAATGCCCCGTCCTATTGCCGCGCCCCTTTGCATCCTTGCCCTGACTGCATTGGCTCTACCCACCGCGGCACAAGACCGCATCCTCATCGATCACGGTGGCCCTTCCGAGGCCGTGCTCTACATCGCCAATGCCGACGGCTCCGGCGAGCACGCCCTCACCCAGCCCGGCACTCGCGACTATAACCCCGCCTGGTCCCAGAAGGGTGACTGGATCGTCTTTACCTCGGAACGCGCTGGGTCGGCCGACATCTACCGTATCCACCCCGACGGCTCCGGCCTCGAACGGCTCACGGATCATCCCGCCTTTGACGACCAGGCCGTCTTCTCGCCTGACGGCTCGCGGCTCGTATTTGTCTCTACGCGCGCCGCCGGCTACGCCAATCTCTGGATCCTCGACCTCGCCACGCGCAGAGCATCTCCCCTTACAACAGGCAATGGCGGCGACTTTCGCCCTGCCTGGTCGCCCGACGGCCGGTGGATTGCTTTCTCCTCCGACCGCGGCAGCGATCTGCCCGATGCGAAAGGCCGATGGGAGATATTGCACATCGTCGACATCTACATCGTTCACCCCGACGGCACCGGCCTCAAACGCGTCTCCGAACACGGCAACTTCTGTGGCGGCCCCTCCTGGAATGCCGACAGCAAGTCCCTCGTGGCCTACTGCATGACCGCCCAGCAAACCTGGGACTTCCGCAGCCACAGCCGCCCGCAGGAAGGCAGCGACCAACTTGTGCAGTTCGACATCGCCACCGGGCATGCCACTCCGGTCGCCGCGCCCGCCGGAATCAAGCTCTCCCCCAGGGTGCTCGCGACAGGTCAAATCGGCTACCTCCAAAACGACGCAACTTCGCCCGGCCTCTTCTATTCCGATGGCAAGCCGGGACCCAAAGGTCGAATCCTTGAGAGCGCAGCCTGGTCGCCAGACGCCCGGCTGGTCGTTTATCCTCGCGCCAAGAGCGTCGACTCCAACGAACCTCACCCCATGTGGGGCCGCAACCGTAACTTCCAGCTCTCCAACCTCTGGATGCTGCCCGCCGTCAATCGCGCCGGCGACCGCTTCGCCTTCACCTCTGTAAACGGCGACGGTACATGTAGTCTCCTCATAACCGACCTCGGCAAGCCAGCGCGCGTTATCTATGCGAGCAAGAGCTACAAAACGGAGCTGATGCTCTCCCCGCAGTGGTCACCCGACGGAAGGCAAATTGTCTTCGGCATCGGCAGCTTCAGCGCTTTCCTCGACTTTTCGATCGGCGGCAAAACGCCACTGCGGCCCGACAACGGCGGCGCCAAAATTGCGCTCATGAATGCGGACGGCACGGGCTTCCACACGCTCACCTCCGGCGCCAACAACAATGCCTTCGCGTCCTTCGGCCCCGACGGCAAGCACCTCGTCTACCGTACCTCTGGCCCTGACGGCGAAGGCCTGCGGATCATGGACACCGATGGCACCCACATCACCAGCCTCACTGACAGTTACGACAACTTTCCAGTCTGGTCGCCGCGGGGCGACACCATCGCTTTCGTCCGCCGCGTGGGACGCAATTTCAACATCTTCACCATTCGCCCGGACGGCACCGGCCTGAGGCAACTTTCCAACACCAGCGGCAACGACGCTCATCTTGCTTGGTCTCCCGATGGCAGCCGCATCCTCTTCGCCAGCAGCCGCATGGGCTTTAAGGACGAAGCGCCGCTCACTGGCAACCCCCAGCCGTACGGAGAAATCTTTGTGATGAATGCCGACGGCACCCACGTGGAGCAACTCACCGACAATCAGTGGGAAGACGGAGGTCCCGCCTGGCTTCCCGCCAGAGTCACGCCTCCAACTACAACAGCAGCGGTACATTGATGCCCGAGACCTCGCGTCGTTGAGGCCAGAGATTCTGTTGCATCTTTAACTAACATTTGTCCTTCTAGACCCGCTATAGCGCGAGCGACGTTTCGGCCCGTCTCAAGGAGCGAATTATGGTAGTGGGTCAGTTTGGCCCTTCATGGGATGAATGTGGCAGCTTGATTGCGTTGGAAGCAAATAAAGCCATTCCCCGCTGGGTGGGCTGACGGAAGCGGCCTAACAGTCATGTCTGACGGCAGACTAGCGCCTGCCCCGGCACCAGCGTCAAAAAAAGGGGTATACTGCCGACCGCAAGCTGGCACGAAATCTGGCCCTGTGAACGAGAAAGACCCCAACATTTTGTGATGCCGCGCTCCAGCAGCAGGCCGCGGATCTGGTTGATCACCGACGTTCTGCGTGCGACCCAGCGAATCGCGTACACGGTGCTGCTCATCGCTCTTGATGGGAACGAACCGCATGTTCGCTCGCCCCACCGCTTCGGCAATAGCCTTGTTCGCTTTGCTGGCGTTTTGGACGCCGTTCTTTTATCTCACTCTTGTTGTCCCCGGGCTAAGCCTCGAAGCAACGCCGCCAGTCGTACAACACAGGATCGCCGGGCTGGTCATCGAACCTCAGGTTGTCGTCGCCATCATCGCCCTGCTGCTCGCTGTCTGCGGATACCGCATGGCTCGCCGCCCAGTCGCCCGATAATTCAATTGCCTGCGAGCCCTATCGGGTGAATACCGGCAAACCGGACATTTCGGCCTGCCGGGGCCGGTTCACGGACGCTTTCCCCCGAAAAGGAAGTATTGGCGACTTTTCATCCATGTGGAATATTCCCAACTAGAAATCGAAAAGCATCAAGGCAATTATCGGAATGAAAGCCATTCTTCGCGTCGGCTTCCGCTCGATAAATCAGGCCCGATTGTGCCGCGACCTCCAACGGACTCACCCGCATTGTGTCATGAGCCATAGTGCTCCCTCGCTGGAATTGATTGTCATGACGTTATATTGTCATTATGCCGGCAGCGACGCTGTACGCCAGGATCGAGGAAACCATCGCCACTGAGATCGCTCGGGGTGAGTATCGCCCCGGAGACCAACTACCGACCGAAGATGAATTGCTTCAGCGATTTCAGGTGAGCCGTATCACAGTTCGCCGTGCGATTCAGAATTTGGTTGGTCGAGGTCTGGTCGAGATACGTCGAGGGCTCGGAACCTTCGTTCTGTCACCGCGGATCGAAGCAGAACTCACAAAGCTAACAGGTTTCGTCGAGGACATGAATGCAGCCGGGCGGAAGGCTATTGCCCGGGTAGTAAGCCAGAATGTCGTTGCCGCCTCTGCCCGCGTTGCAGAACGTCTTCAATTGGTGAAAGGGACAAAGGTGATGCAAATTAAACGGGTGCGGCTCGCCGATGACACTCCGATCTCCTTTGATGAGACATATCTACCCCTCCCCCTCGGGAAGCAGATTGTGCGCAAGGATTTGCGACTGCACCCGATCTTCACTCTTCTCGAAGAAGAATATGGGGTTCCCCTGATCGAAGCAGACTATGAGTTGGAAGCGGTGATCGCAAGCAAAGCCGTCGCTAACGCTCTTCAGGTAAGAGTCGGTTCACCGATCTTTCAGATCGAGCGAACCTCGATGACGAGCGGCAATCAGCCGGTTGACTATGAAGTATTGTCATACCGGGGTGATCTCGTCCGCTTCGTCACAAAGCTCCTGCGTCACCCCGGAAACTGACATCGAACTCAGGCATTGCCCCCCCCGCGGGCGGCAGCTGTCAACGGACCACGGGCCAGAACCGAGGAACAGGAGAGCCACAATGCACGCGATATAGAGAAGGTCGCATTCATATCCAGGAGGTCCGAATTGCGCCCGGCCATCCACGACCGCCTTTAGCTTGATGGAACTGAAGCCGTAGGGAAGATGGACCGTAAACATGGCGGTCAGCAGGACCACGATCACCGGAACGCTTGCCCAAGCGACAAACGCGCCGAGAAGAAGTGCCGCTCCTCCCAACAGTTCTGTCGCAATCGTGAGACACGCCGAGAGATGGGGAAAAGGAACGTGCAGGGACTCCAGAATCGCGGCGAAGGCCTCCGGACCCTTAACCAGCTTCGCCCAACCGTGCTCCACAAAGCCCCCGCCGGCAATCGCGCGAAGTGGAAGCGCGGCGTAACGCTGCATGGCTAAGGAACTGTGATTTGCTGGGGCAGGTTTGCATTGCGGCGGCATGAATTCTCCTTCTGAATCGAACCTCTGATTTGAGAATCGATTAACATTATGATGTTATAATGTCATCAAAAGTTACAGAATTTCCATGCCTGAGAATCGGGCAGGCAAACACTGGAATACCGGCGTCTCGGAGCGGGCAGCCTGACGTGTTGTCAAACAGCATGCGAAGAAGCCCGGAATTACCCAGTTGGCGCCTCATGATCTGAGGCGTTCCTGCGCGAAGTTGTGCCACGCATCCGGCGGAGAACTGGACCAGATTCGATTCCTTCTTGGACACTTCTCCGTCCAGACGACCGAACGATACCTGGGATGCAAGCAGCGAATCTGTGGAGCTGTAAACGACTGCATCGGCATCGACCCGTAGCTTCGTTGCGTCTTGCATCGGGGCGCGTAGGCGACTTTACGTCCAGCTGCATGGCGGAACCATGGCCGACGCCTGCCACCCATCCACTCCCCGGGGGAACAACGGGTCTGAATGAGCGACTCGGCCTGAAGTTGCCATCTGGCTGTCGGCTTACGCTGTTTCGCTGAGCCTCTCCACACAAGCTGACTTGCGAACACTTTACTCGATTCGATCTGCGCCGCGGCAAAACGCTGCTCTCATGGGTCATCCCCGTCGGCGAGAATCTGTCTCGAATGATGCGTTCGAACAAGGCGGAGGCATCGCAAAGTAGTCGCCAGAGTGCAAGCGCGCGCTCATCCGTCAGTGTTTCCCGGAAAGGCCGCCCAGTCCGTGGAAGGTCATGTACAGCGACCAGGCACTCACCGCGACCGCAATCGCCATCTCAAGGATCAGCACAGCGACACCGTATTTGTACCAAGGGTCGTGCGCAGCCGGGGCGGCGGATGCTTCCATTGTCTTCATCATTCCATTCACCTCAATGTTCGAACTGTTGGAACTTCAGGCGGCATCTTCGATAACCAGAACCTGCGTCAGCAGGCCATGTTCTTCGGGATGGCGCTCATAGCGCGCAGCCCAGAAGTAAAAGAGCACAAAAGGCAGGAACATCGACAGCGCAACCGCCAGATACCCCATGTGAATGTCGGCCCCGCTGGCAAAGATTAGTGGATAAACGATGCCGGCGGCGGTTGACACACCGCCAATGAATCCCGATGCGGTTCCCGGGCGATCGGGAAACAGCAGCGGCACCAGCGCAAAAGTGCCGCCGGTTCCGCAGGAGATAAATACGCCCAGCACGACCAGAACCATGACGGACAAATGCAGGGAGCCCATCACACCGGCAATAGTCAGTCCCGTCATTCCCATCGTAATCAGGATGACGGCGATTCCAAGCCAGTGCAGCCGCGGGGCGTAGGGCAGCGTTCTGGCCATGAACGGCAGCGGCGTCCAGCCCTTGCGCTGAAACAGATCGGACATGTACCCGGAGAACGGCCGGAAAAGGGATGCGGTAAAGGACTCGACGGCCGCGAAAGTACCAGCCGCAATCTGAATTCCTGCAACTCCGGTGAATCCAAGAGCAACAATCGCTCCGTGGAAGCCGCGCGTGAAGTAGCCCGGCAGCCAGGCGTTCAGGGCGATCTCAAGTCCGAAGGACATCGCGTATGCCAGCATCAGGGCGAGGGCAATGTACCGGGTCCAAACAAAAAGCGTGCCGCGAAGGTCACTGCGTGCCCGCACCAAGTCGCGTTGCTCCGCGGTGTGCGCGGCCTTGCCGCGCACCAGATACCAGACGGCGATTCCGAGGGCCACCACGCCAAGCCAGAGAAAAGCGCTCCGGTAATCGGTGCCAAAGATGCGCGGCAGCAGCAGCGCGCCTGCGCCTGCCCCGACATTTCCCGTGCCGGCGTACAGTCCTTCTGCTGTGCCGATTTCGTTCGTCTTGAACCACTGCGCGACGTGCTGGATACCGATGACAAAGGAGACACCAGCGGCCGCGACGATCACCCGCTCGATGAACAACAGCCGGTAGTCCACGGTATAAGCAGAGGCGATCGAGACTAACCCGCAAGTCCCAAGGACGAACGCGAATGTGCGCGGCGCGCCGAAGCGATCCGAGGCCCATCCGGCGGCCACGCGGCCGACTGGGGCCATCCAGATGGCGGAGCTGGCAAGGAGCCCCATCGCCTTAATACTCAGGTGATAATTGGCCGCGATGCTGGGGCTGAAGGCCGCCGTTGCAAACCACATCAGGAAGCACCAGAAGAATCCAGTGGTTGCAATAACGAGCTGCTCGACCTTATGCGTCTTCATGCAGTTCTTCTCCAGGACAACTCGTGCGGTGACAATTCAACTGCTAGTCGCCCCAGCGGTAGACCATCTCGGCGTATCCGTACTGGAGGTCGTGTCCCGTGGGATAAATGGCCGCCGGGACGCTCTTGCCCCATGTATTGCCGTAGTAGAAGTTCAGCGCTACCTTGTGTGTCGCCTGCCAGTCGGCACTCACATCCAGGAGCGATGCCATTGACGAATGCCCGTTTGCGGGGCGCCCCACAAAGCCGAAGACCTTGTTGTCGAACGCACCTCCGCCCTGGTACCACAGGTCCTTCGATGAGGTGAGCTGCAGCCCATGCAGATCGGCACGCAGATTCACCTTCCGGGCGGGTTGGTCGACGAACTGCACAAACTCGTCGGTGCTGTTCATCAGGTTGTAGAACGGCGTTCGTGCGTACACGCGCGGTGTTGGGAGAATCTGGAAGAAGGTGTTGTGCTGGTTGTCATCTGGATTGTTGTCGCCCGTGCTGCGAAACCACCCCGCACGCAGCCAGGGAGAGCTCCTCACTGAAGTCAGGCGATAGCCGCCTTCAACGGCAGCCGCCCCGGCGCTGTCGCTCTGGACTCCCCAGTTGCCGTTCTGCAGCGCGCCCCAGAAAACAAAGTCGAATGTCCCTGGACCCGCCGGAACGGCCGCGAGCAAATCTCCGCCGTAGGTCCCCAGTCGAATGTTCCGATGGTCAGCCTCCCGCACCGCCAGCGGACGATTGTCCGTCTTAGTAATGCCGGTCCGCCCATCGTGGTAGTCCATGCCAAAGGCGCGTGCCAGGACGTGTCCTCCAGCAGCGGAGCGTGTGAGGGCCAGATACTGAATGTCCACGTTAAGTTCGGGATTGCCGTTCATGTTAAAGACGCCCTGATCGGCGCGGGCAGCCATGGCGGTCGCCGTCCACGGCCCCGCGGTGTACTGGCCGTCGAGCCCGTCGAAGCTGCGCTGCGCGTTGGAGAATCCGAAGTTACCGATCAGGCGCTGAGCAATACGATTCGTCTGCAGCCAGGCAATGGTCGCGTTCGCCGGTCGGGTCTCCTGGCCCTCGAAAAATTCGAAGCGACCGAGACGAACGTTGCGATCAGGCCCGGAGAAGCGGTAGCGCACGAATCCCTGCTTGAGAAAGGCAGCGGCCGGATAGTCATTATTTCCGTTCGACGCGTAGTAGGTGCCGCCCAACCCCAGCTGGCCCTGCGCGCTCACCGGGGAAACCGCGTTCGTGGGAGCATCGAGGATGGCAGGCTGCGCCAGTTCGAACTGCCAGTCCCAGCGATCCAGTTTCTGCGCCACTCCGATGCGCAGGAGCGATTCCGCGTAGCCGTAGGTTTCGGACTCGGGGGGAGCAGCAAACCACTGCCAGCTATCGACGCGGGTGCGGTCGTAGATGGAAAAGCTGACGGGCTGCGGGGTTGCGGCCGGCTTATCCGGCGGGTTCTGCGCATAACAACACCCGCTGGCGATCACTGCTGCAAAAAAGACGGTGGATCCTCTCATCGTTGCGGGTTCCTCACGATCTGTATGTCGCTCATCGGCGAAGGGCTGGTGAAGCCGGACTGCGGCAATCCGGACACGAGAATCGGGCTCTGGCACGCACGATCCGAATCTCGGGTGCGGGTCCTCTGCTCTCAGCCGCAAAAAGGTTCAATGCACGCCGAGGGAGAGACCAAGCGATTTCGATGTTGGAATGAGGAGCGGTCGCCGCGGGATTCAGGGAGGCGCCGTCACCAGTCCGCGTGACTACCCCGCGCTCGAATTCGCGCGGGAAGCTTCGGCACTTCCGGGGTACCGAAGCAGCGGTTGTGTGAGTGCGAGTGTATCCAGGGATTGATCATGCGCAAGCGGTATCAGGAATTTCTATTGGCCCGATAAGAAGGCGATGAAATCCGCAGGCCTCCCCGCGTGCGCTTCGCGGCGCTTGTGACTGAGACCGATCTCGCTTATGATCGGGCTACTCTATCTCCTGGCACCCTGCCTGTGCCGGTCCAACTCTCCACGACGAGCCTCATCTCAGGAACCAACAGGTTCCTGGTGGATCGATTTCTTGCCCGTTCGCGCGATCCCTGTCGCTCGCGAATGATCGGCCTTCGATGTTCCGTGGAGTCCGTGATGGAATTGCCCCTGCTCATCCGGGCGCGAGAGGATGGCGAACAGTTTGTGCTCACGCCCTTCAACGGGAACGACGCGCGACCTGCAGACGCCTGTCTGATCCCCGGCCGCCTGCCCACGCCGGGTGAGCAATACCGTTTCCATCTGGATATGACGCAGTGCATCGGCTGCAAGTGCTGCGTCGTTGCCTGTAACGAGCAGAACGGCAACCCTGCAGAAATCCAGTGGCGGCGTGTGGGAGAAATCGAAGGCGGCATCTACCCGGACACACTGCGGCACTACCTCTCGATGGGGTGCAACCATTGCCTCGAACCCACCTGCATGACGGGATGCCCGGTCAACGCCTATACCAAGGACCCTTTGACGGGCATCGTGCTGCACAGCGCCGAACGCTGCATTGGCTGTCAATACTGTACCTGGAATTGCTCCTACGGAGTGCCGCAATACAACCCCGAACGCGGCGTCGTCGGCAAATGCGATATGTGCTATGGGAGGCTCACAGATGGACGCGAGCCGGCGTGCGTCGCTGCCTGCCCGGAAGAGGCGATTCGCATCGAGATCGTCGACATCGCCGCGTGGCGTCAAGATTATGTTTCTCAGGCCAACGCGCCCGGCCTGCCTTCCGCTGACGACAGCATTTCGACGACGCGCATCACGCTGCGCGATGCGTTGCCCGAGGATCTTGGCCGCGTCGATGTTGCGCGCGTGGAACCACAGCATCCGCACTGGACGCTGGTCTTCATGACGGTGTTCACCCAGCTGAGCGTGGGAGCGATCGCATCGATCGCATTGCTCCAAGCGGGTGCGCATCTGACTACGCCGCATTTCGTTGTCGCGGGGATCGTCGTCACGGCATTCCTCGCGCTGGCAGCTTCGACTCTGCACCTCGGCCGACCCATCTACGCCTTTCGGGCGCTCAGCGGCTGGCGCCGTTCCTGGCTGAGCCGGGAGGTGCTTTTCTTTTCCCTTTTCTCCGCCGCTGCAGTGCTGTATGCGCTTCTCCTCTGGACAGGTTCAGCGCTCAGCGAAGCGCCTGGCATCGCTGCATCCTGTCTGGGATTTGCGGGAGTGTACGCAAGCGCTCGTCTCTACAAAGTGGCGGCGCGTCCCGCCTGGAACAGCCGGCACACGATCCTGGAATTCGGCCTCAGTGCGGCCCTCTCCGGAACGCTCGCCGCCGCACTCTTCCTCCCGGCGGCCCGCTCGCTGCTTGCCCAGGCCGCCGCGTGCAGCGCGATGGCGCTCGCGATCCAGCAGCTTGCCAAAGTGATTGCTCTGCGCTCCTCGCGCGAGTTCGAGAGGCGCGCGGCAGGCGACCTCCTGCTCCATCGCTTTCGCTGGGCTGTGCTGCTTCGTCATGCCAGCCTTTGGGCGCTGGCCCTGACGCTCACTGCGAGGCATCTCCCGACGCCCGTGCTCGGCGGCTGTCTCATTTTCGCCATCGCTATCGAACTCCTGAACCGCTGGCTCTTCTTCGTGAGCGTTGTACCCAAAAGCATGGCGGCCCCGTATCTCAGCGAGAGACGCGCGGCATGAACCTCCGCCGTTTCCTCGGTATCGATATCGCTCGCGAGAGATACGCGTTCGCGCAGGATCCGGCGGTCGGCTATATCTCCGCCCAAAAGACCGCAGACCGCTGGGTGAAAACGACCTGTGGCTATTGTTCTGTCGGCTGTGGCATGTTGCTCGGTGTTCGCGACGGCAAAGTGGTCACTTCCCAGGGCGATCCCGATCATCCGGTCAACCAGGGCAAGCTGTGTCCCAAGGGTCTCGCAGAACACTATGTACTCGAAGCGGAGAACCGCGCAAGGCATCCCATGTTGCGCGAGGGCGCCGGCTTTCGCCCCGTTTCATGGAGCGACGCTCTGCGGAGGATGGCAACCGAATTCCGCCGCGTCGCCGACAAGCATGGGCCGGGTGCGATCGGTGTCATCAGCACCGGCCAACTGGTCACGGAAGAGTTCTACACGCTGGGCAAGCTAGTTCAGCTCGGACTGGGTACGTCCAACTACGACGGCAACACTACTCTCTGCATGTCGACCGCCGTCTCCGGGTACAAGCGCTCGTTCGGCAGCGACGGCCCACCCGGAGCTTACGAGGATCTGACGAGTGCCGACGTCATCCTGCTCATCGGAGCCAATATCGCAGAGAATCATCCCATCCTCTGCCAGCATCTCGAGCGCAATCGTGCAAAAACCCTGATCGTTGCTGATCCCCGCGTGACGAAGACCGCGATGATGGCCGATCTCTATCTTCCGGTGCGACCGCGCTCGGACCTCGCCCTTGTCAACGCCATCGCGCATGTTCTGATTCGCGATGGTCTGATCGATCGCGATTACATCGATCGCCATACAAGCGGTTTTGAGGACCTGCGCCGCTTCGTTGCCAGATACACACCGGAGTTTGCCTGCGGGATCACGGGCCTAAGCCCTGAACTGATTGAAAGGGTGGCGCATCTTTACGGCAAGGCTCAAGCCGGTTTCGTTGGCTGGACGATGGGAGTCAATCACAGTTCCAAGGGCACGGACACGGTCACGGCGATCAACAATCTCGCACTACTGACGGGCAATGTCGGCCGCGTTGGCGGATCCCCCTTCTCAATTACCGGGCAATGCAATGCCATGGGGACCCGTGAGTCCGGTTTCACCTCCAGCCTTCCGGGTTACCGCAAATTTGAAAATGCCGCCGATCGCGAAGAGCTGGCAGAGATCTGGAAGATTCCTGCGGAACGGATACCGGCGCGGCGCGGACTCGCATATCCGGATATCGTCGACGCGGTGCTGAAGAAGGAAATCCGCGCCCTGTGGATCATCGCCACCAATCCGCTCGTCTCCTTTCCGAACATCGATGTGTTGAAACAAGCGCTGGGCGAGCTGCAATTCTTGGTGGTTCAGGACTGCTTCCATCCCACGCCTACGACAGAACTCGCCGATCTCGTGCTGCCGGCTGCAACGTGGGGCGAAAAAGAGGGAACCTACACGAACTCTGAACGCCGCGTGAGTAAGGTCAATGTCGGCAGTCCGCCCCCCGGAGAGGCGCTCAGCGATTTCGAGATTTTTCTCCGCATCGCGCAGGAGATAGGCTGCTGCGACGAGCTTTTTCCTGGATGGCAATCACCGCGCGACGCGTTTGAAGAGTGGAAGAGCGTTTCAAAAGGAAGGCTTTGCGATTACTCCGGCATGAGTTGGGAGATGATCGAGGAGTCAGGCGGCGTTCAGTGGCCGTTTCCTGAAGAGACAGGCTCGTCGCCCACATCGGCGCGGCGCCTCTATACGGATGGTGAATTCGAGACTGCCGACGGAAAGGCGCTGTTTTGCTGTGCGGAGTGGGAACCGTTTCCGGAGCAGCCGTCGCCTGAATTCCCGTTCGTGCTCAATACCGGCAGAACCGTCGAGCACTGGCACACGCGGACCAAGACGGGAGTTGTGCCGATCCTCGAGAAGATGGCGCCACGCGCCTGGCTGGAGATGAACCCTGTCGACGCAAAGACTCTGGCTCTGCGCCCTCACGATCGGGTCGATGTAATCTCGCGACGAGGAACTGTGCACGGCATTGAACTGCGCGTCACCGAGGTGATTGCACCTGGGCAGGTCTTCGTTCCATTTCATTTCGCGGAGTGGAACATTAACGACGTGACCCAGGATATGTTCGATCCGATTTCGCGCGAGCCGAATTACAAGCAATGCGCCGTTCGCGTCGAGAAGTCGCCGGCCGGTTTGCCTCAGTAACCACGCGCGGCCCTGCCCGCGATCAATCCTGGTTGACGGGAGCCTGCGGGACGGAAACCTGGTCGCGAACGTTCTGGCGCGCGGGACATTCGGACGAAGAACACAGAGGACGCTGGACCAGCTCGTGCAATAGCAGATTGCGAACGGCTCCGCTCGACGTGGAAGCGCGAATTTCCCGGCGTAAAGCGCCGATCTCGCGCAGCCAGGGTCCGAGGTCGCTGGGAAGCTGATCGTCGATTTCACGGCTGAGCCGCTGGGCGAGAGCTGGACTTTCGCCGGCCGTGGAGACTGCGATCTGAAGATCGCCGCGAGAGACGACAGAGCCGAAATAGAAATGGCAGTTTGGCGGATCGTCCACCGCATTGCAGAGCACGTTGCGGCGCGCAGCCTCTTCATAAACGACCCGGTTGACGACGGGACTGTTCGTGGCGGCGATGACAAGCAATGCGCCGTCGACGTCCGCCGGCTCAAACGTCCGCTGTAGCCAAATCAGCCTGCCATGGTCTGCAAGGTCACGAACACCAGCAACCGCCTGCGGTGCGATGACGGTGATCGCCGCTCCGGTCCGTAACAGGTTCTCAATCTTAGCCAACGCAACCCTTCCGGCTCCTGCCACAACAACAGGGCGCTGTTCGAGACGAACAAAGATGGGAAGCAGGCTCATTACCGTCTCCTTTGCTACGCCTTCTCGCCGAATGCATCGACCAGGGATGTCTCCTCACATTCGCCGAAGGCTGAATCCGGCAGGGTTGCCTTGGACGGTTCGAGTGCCCTGCCAGCCAGGATGATCGCAGGCGCAGGGAGGGCCTGCTTGTCTCGCAACCCGTCCACAGTTGTGCGCAGAGACTGGCGCTGCGGTGTTCCGGCTCGCGAAACCACCAGGCACGGGGTGTCCGCGGCAAGGCCTGAGTCGAGCAGAAACTCCCCCAGGGTCGCGTAATCCGAGCCGGGCATGTACACCGCGATCGTCGCATCGAGAGGAAGATCGCCCTGCCAAAGAGGGGCGTGGCCGGCCAGTCTGCTGCGGTGCCAGGTCAGAATGATCAATCGCGAGGCCGCTGAGCGGTCGGTGAGAGGAGCGTGAAGATCCGAGGCCGCTGCAAACACGGCGCTCACTCCCGGCACGACCTCGTATGGAATTCGCGCGCACTCCAGCGCAGCCATTTCCTCCGATGCGCGACCGAAGAGCAGAGGATCCCCGCTCTTGAGGCGGACTACGATTTGTTCCGAGCGCGCGGCGCCGATCAGCAATTCGTTGATCTGCTCCTGCGTGATGGCCTTCAGGCCGCAGCGCTTTCCCACGGAAAGAATCCGTGCGCCCGGCCGACACAAATCAAGGATGGGCAGAGGCACTAGGTCGTCGTGAAAAACCGCATCGGCATTGCGCAGCAGGCGGTGGGCGCGCAACGTCAGCAGGTCGGGATCGCCCGGTCCGGCGCCCACGAGATAAACCGTGCCCGGAGGGGCTGCGCTCATGATTCCCTGGCGGTGGCTGCGCGGCGCAGCTCGTCGCTCAGGATCACAGCCTCGGCAATCTCGCGCATGCTCTTGCGCCGCTGCCGGCTCTCTTTCTGCATCATGCGATACGCTTCTTCCTCCCTGATGTTGTGATCGCGTTGCAGAAGCCCCTTGGCACGTTCGATCAACTTGCGCGACTCCAGTTGGTCGGAGAGCGCATTCTTCTCGCTCTCCAGACGCGCCATCTCGATTTCCGCGCCCACCAGGAACCCGAGAGTCGACACCGTCTGCACTTCCCACGGCGTGTAATGGTGTGGCTGCCGATGCTGAACATTGATGACGCCGACCAGCCCGTCCCGCGCCAGCAGCGGCACCGACAGAAAGGCCTCGAAGGAATCCTCGGGAAGATTCTTGAAGGACTTAAAGCGCGGATCCTGCAGCGCCCCGCTGTCGATGACAACCGGCTCCCGATGCTCGGCTACCCACCCGGTGATCCCCTGTCCGAGCCTCAGTTCCAAATGGTCGATAACATCGGGATGTGGGTTTTTCGATGCACGGAGAACCAGCTGATTCTCTTCGAGCACGTAGATAAAGCAGGAATCGCAGCACAGCAACGTCTCGATGAAACTCACGATTTGGTTCAGCACGGCGTGCAGCGGATCGGAGGTTGCCATCCTCCGCCCGATGTCGTGCACGTGCCGGATCGCCGTCAGATGCCGAGCGTCCATCGGATGCGTGGTCTTGCCGTTGCCCGTGGCGGGCACGAGCGAGCCAGGAATTGACGCAACCGCTGCATCCGCCGCGGCCTTTGCAGATGGCGCGTCCGCGAAAGAAGCGGCAGCGCGCGCAGCGCTGCGCTTTTGCTCCAGCAATCGGGCGGCGCACTCCGAAGCCTCGTTCATCAGAAAACCCATCTTCGGATGCGACGGCTCAAAATCCGGTTCCACGCCGTGACGCGCCAGCTCCTCGGTGGTGCTCGGCCCGATGGAAAGAACCAGTGTCTCGTTCAGCCCCGCGTGTAGCGCGTTCACGGCATTCATCTGCTCCGCGACGCGGAAGAGGTGGGTAACCTGAATGGCAGTGAGAAAGACGATGGCGTCTACGAGGCCGGCCGCTATCGACCGAACGCTCGTCCGCAGTGGTTCAAGATCGTCGGGAAGCGCCCATTGGTAGACGGGAACGCGGGTCCACTCAACATGATGTTCGCTCAGTGCTTCCAGGAGTTCCTGATTGGTCTCCCCGTACTCCTGCACGGCTACGCGCAGCCCTTCGAGAGAGGGACCCAGGGCCCCGTCGAGAGCATTGACCATCTCGCGCCAGGTGCACGGCTCTGGAGCCGTTACCGCGATGGGAAGTCCCAATTCCCGCACGGCCGCGCTTGACTTGGGTCCACGCGTAGCGATCTTGATGGACCGCAGAGACTCAACCACCCGCGCCCGGTCATAACGCGACGAAACAATATCCATGAGCCGCCGTACTCCTACGCCAGTCATGAAGATCACAAGATCGAAATCGCCGTGCAGCAGACGCTCGCCGAAGGCCAGCGCTTCATGGTTCGACTCGAGCGGAATTTCACGCATCGCAGAAGCCACTGTCGGCTCCCCACCGTAGGTGCGGATCAGCTTCGCGATCTCAGGCGCGCGGCGGCTCTCCAGCGCGAGCACCCGCATTCCGTGGAAGCTGCCCAGCGTCATTCTCTATTCTTGACCAAAAATGCGCCACGCGCCAGCAAGTCAGCACTTTTCCGAGGAGCCTATAAAAATTCCTGATGCGGCGGATTTGCCGAAGCCCAGGAGTCGCCATGGCGGCCCCCGCAAGGTCTTGTGGAGATATCGGGCAGGCGGTATTCTTGCCCTGAGAGCAGCGGGCCGTGAGATAAAAGATTCCTGGCAAGCTGAAAACTCCTCCTTCTGCTCCGGCACCTCGCTTGTGCCATCCCTGGATGCGGTCGCGCTCTTCCGCGCGATCCGGCATCATCGCTCCCTGGTGAGCACTCCGATCAAAACAGGTTTGTGCGTGCGAACGCGGCACTGTCTCCTCTTTCGCGGCACACACGGCGCAAAGGATCCGGGATTCCGGCCGGCTCTCTTTTTCGCGCAGGAGGGATAGACACATGGCGGCACCGGAGATCGCAATCCCGGCGGAATTGCACGACACCTTTACCCCGGAACAGAAGGAGTATCTGGCGGGATTTCTGCTCGCCGTCGCTCGTCGCGGCGACACCATTTTCGTCGGTCGAAACGCATCCGGTCTCATCACTGACGCCGCAGGCACGGGCGTTGAGAATCTCGCTGCACCGCCTGGATCTGCAACATGGTTTGGTACTCCGCTCGACGACCTCTGCCGCGAAGAACGCTGGAAATACGAGGCCAATCCGCTCGACCTCTGGGACCGGCTCGCTGAGCATGCCAACGAGAATCGCCCACCCGAGGGCGGCGATATCTTCCGTTTCAAGTTCCACGGTCTGTTCTATGTCGCGCCCGCGCAGAACTCCTTCATGCTGCGGCTGCGCGTCCCTGGCTGCATCCTGACTGCGCAGCAGATGCGGGGTCTCGCAGCAATGGCCCAGGATTGGGGCGCCGGCGAGGCCCATGTCACCACACGCGGAAACATACAGATTCGCGAATTCCAGCCTAAAGACATCGTTCGGGTTCTGATGAAGCTGCAGAGCCTTGGCATGAGTTCGCGCGGCTCGGGCGCGGACAATATCCGCAACATCACGGCCACCCCCACCAGCGGGCTCGATCCAACAGAACTCTACGACGTCACGACCCTGGCACAAGCGCTGAACTTCTACATCCTGAACTCGCGCGACCTCTACGGCCTGCCGCGAAAGTTCAACGTCGCGTTCGACAGCGGTGGCTCTGTCAGCGTGGTCGCCGATACCAATGACATCGCTTTTGTCGCAACGCGGGTGGGACCAGACCGCAGAGTGCCGGAAGGCGTCTACTTCCGCGTGCAACTCTGCGGCATCACGGGGCACCGCCAGTTCGCCAGCGACTGCGGCATTCTCCTTACACCCGGGCAAACCATCGCGGTCGCCGCCGCCATGATTCGCGTTTTTGTCGATCATGGAGATCGCACCGATCGCAAGAAGGCGCGGCTGAAATATCTGATCGATCGCTGGGGTGTTGCGAAGTTTCTGGAAGAGACGGAGAAGCGGCTCTCCTTTCCGCTCGTGCACCTTCCTCTGAGCGAGTGCGAGCCTCGACTGCCCGTCGACCGCCAGGGTCATCTGGGCGTCCATCCGCAAAGTCAGCCCGGCCTTGCCTACATTGGCATTGCTCTCCCGGCCGGGCGCATGAGCACTGCGCAGATGCAGGCTGTTGCCGCAATCGCCGAAACCCATGGTTCAGGCGAGATCCGCCTCACCGTCTGGCAGAATCTGATCCTCCCTAACGTCAGGGCAGAACTGATCGGCGCAGCGCGCCGAGACCTGGCCGCCGCAGGCCTCAGCGACTCGGCGGCGAGCTTTGCCGCGGGCATTGTGGCCTGCACCGGCAATACCGGTTGCCGGTACTCGGCCACCAATACCAAAGCGCACGCGCTCGCCCTCGCTGCGTTCCTCGACCAGCGGTTCCCCATCGCACAGCCGGTCAACGTGCATGTCACCGGCTGTCCTCACTCCTGCGCGCAGCACTACATCGGCGACATCGGCCTGCTCGGTACGAAAATCGGAGGCGAAGAGGGCTATCAGGTCCTGGTCGGTGGAGGCTCCGACGACCGCCAGGGTCTCGGGCGCGAGCTGCTGCCAGCCGTGCGTTTCGACGATCTGCCACCGCTGCTGGAGAGGCTTTTCCAGAGTTTCATCGACCAGCGCGAGCCGGACGAGTCCTTTCTCCAATTCACAAGAAGACACGAAATCGGAGAACTCCAGGCCATACTCGGTGCAGGTGGTGCTGCATGAGCATCGCCCCGTCCCTCATTCCTTCCATTCCGGACGACGCGCCCTTTACGCCCGCGCAGCGCACGTGGCTCAACGGCTACCTTGCCGGTCTTTATTCGTATGCGCCCGCTTCGGCCGCTACGGCACAGTCGCAGTTCGCGCGCGTCGCTGTCCTCTACGGTTCGCAGACCGGAACTGCGGAAGGTCTTGCGCGCAAATGCGCCAAAGAACTCAAGGCTGCTGGATTCACGGTTTCCGTCGCCTCTCTTGAAGGCTACGTGCCGGCAACGCTCGCCGCCGAGAGATGCGCCCTCTTCGTCGTCTCCACCTATGGAGAAGGCGAAGCTCCCGACTCCGCGCAGGCCTTCTTTGAGCAACTCTGCGTCGAGCACTTTCCGCTGCTCGGCGACCTCTCCTTCGCCGTCCTTGCACTGGGCGACTCACACTACGAGCACTTCTGCCAGTTCGGCAAAGAGCTGGATGCAAAACTGGAAGGACTTGGCGGAACCCGCCTCATCCCGCGTGTCGACAGCGACGTCGAGGTCGATGCACCGTTTGCACAGTGGAAGAAAGCAATCCTCACGCGCCTGCGCGAAACGTCGCCTGTGGGCGCCGCTGCGCCCGCCCCGACCCTCGACCAGGCTGCGGCTCCGGAAAGGAATCACGCCGCTTCCGCGCCGGCGCATAGCCGAGAGAATCCCTGTCTTTCCCTGCTTGCGGAGAAACGCCCTCTCACCCATCCTTCATCCACCAAGCTGACCCTCCATCTTGACTTCTCCATGGAAGACGCCGATCTGCGCTACGAAGCCGGCGATGCCTGCGGCGTGATACCGCAGAATTCCCCCGCTCTGATCGATGCGGTGCTGAGTTCGTTGCCCTTCAGCGGCGATGAACTGATGGAGATTCCGAAGATCGGCAGCGTCACTCTGCGCGAAGCCCTGTTGCATCACTTTGCCGTCAACCGAATCTCGCGAAAGATGGTTTCCGTATACGCCCGCCTGACCCACTGTGCTCCGCTGGAAACGATGCTTGCCCCGCAGTGCCAGGCGGAACTGGAAAACTACCTGCACGGACGCGACCTAGTCGACTTGCTGCGCGAGTGGCCCGGTACACTGCAAAAGCCCGGCGACCTGCTGAAATTCCTTCCGCGCCTCGTCCCTCGCCTTTATTCCATCTCTTCCAGCCCCGCGGCACACCCTCGCCGCGTGCACACCACCGTTTCTGTGGTCCGATACCGCGCTCACGAACGCGACCGCCACGGTGTCTGCTCCACGCTGCTCGCGGACCGCGTCCAGGTGGGAGATCGGCTCCCCATCTACATTCAGTCCAACCAGAAATTCCGCCTACCTCCGGATTCGACGGTGCCGGTCGTGATGATTGGTCCGGGCACCGGCGTGGCCCCCTTCCGCGCCTTCCTTCACGAGCGCCGTGCCACCGGCGCAACAGGCCGAAACTGGCTCTTCTTCGGTGAGCGCAGCGCCGCCACTGACTTCCTGTACCGCGAGGAACTGGAAGCGATGCGGGCCGATGGTCATCTGACGTACCTCGACACCGCTTTCTCGAGGGACCAGGACCGCAAGATTTACGTCCAGGATCTGATGATGCAGAATGCCCGCCAGCTCTGGGGCTGGATCGAAGACGGAGCGTTCCTTTACGTGTGTGGCGACGCCGAGCGAATGGCAAGAGACGTCGATAGAACACTCCGGTCCATCATTAGCGGCGAAGCGGGGATGCAGGAAGACGCCGCGCTGGAGTACCTGGAGAACCTCAAGAGCGATCGCCGGTATCAGCGGGACATCTATTGAAAGACGGACGGGGCGCCGGATTCTCATCGCCTTCCAAAAGATGGTGACTGCAGATCGCATATCGGCGAGTGCATTGGCGATTTTACGTCAACCGCTGTTGAAGCGGGGGCTACTCGGTTCGAAGCGCTTGCATTGGGTCCAGCCGCGAAGCACGCCACGCCGGTGCGAGACAGGCCAGAATCGCGACCGCCAGCAACGTAGCGATAACTGCGGACAACACCGTCAGATCGAGAGGCTTGCTTCCGAAAAGCATCGATTGAAAGATACGTGTCGCCGCCACACTCCCCACCAGGCCAAGGCCGAGTCCGAACAGCGCGGGGCGCAGTCCGTCGGCCAGCATCAATCGCAGAACCCAGCCTCGTTGCGCCCCAAGCGCCATACGGATTCCCAGTTCCGTCGTCCTTTGAGCAGTCAGGTAGGACAGCACCCCGTACAATCCCACCGCTGCAAGTAGTAGCGATAGAATCGCGAAGGCAAGAACCAGACTCGCAGTCAGGTTGGCATCGACCAGCGACTTGCCGATCATCTGATCCATGGTCAGCACATTGGAAACCGGGAGCTCCGGATCGAGAGATGCAATCTGCTTTTGCACCGGGATGGAGGTCTGCAGGGGATCCGATGCTGTCCGCACCGCGAGCATCTCGCCGTTTTGATCGCCTTCCAGCATAGGGAAGTACATGGTCGGCTTTGGACCCTTTCCGACCTGGTACAAGGTGTCGCCGACGACGCCCACGATTTCATAGTCGACCTCGCTGGGCATGGCCGGTTGGAAATGGGCCGGTACGTGCAGTGTTCTACCGATGGGATTTTCACCAGGAAGGTACTGGTGGGCGAGCTGACGACTCACAATCACCTTGTACGATCCGGCAACCCGGTCGTTGCTGGTAAAGAACCGGCCACTCACAAGTGGAATCCCAAGCGCCGTGAAATAGCCGGGATCCGCCCAGCGGATCAGGGCATCTGGCATATTTTCGCCCGGCATCAGCGGGGGATGTTCTTTTACCGTGAAGACGCAGTCTCCCCAATATCCCGCTCCCGGCACCGTGTTTCCCAGCGCAACGGCCCGTACTCCGGGAAGAGCTCTCACCCGCTCCAGCAAGGTTTCGTTGAATGCGTTCACCTTCTCCGGCGTGTCGTATTTCTTTCCCGGCAGCCCGTAATTCAGTGTGAGCGTGTTTTGGGTAACGCAGCCCACGTCGGCAGAACGCAGCCGGAGAAAGCTCTTCAGCAGCAGCCCCGCGGCGACCAGCAGCACCACCGTGATTCCGATCTCCGCCGTAAGCAGCCACTTTCGCAGCACGGTGCGCGAAACACTGCCGCCTCCTGTGCGCGCAGAAATCTGCAGGGCATTGATCATCCTCTTCCGCGTCGCCGACACCGCGGGCAGCAGGCCGGCCATGAGTGCCGCCGTGAAGACGACCGCGCATGCAAAAGCAATCACATCTCCATCGATGTAGATGCCTTGCGCAGTCGGCAGGCCTTTCCATGCGTGTGCCAGGGACCGTGTCGCCAGCATCGACAGGAAAATGCCGGCCAGGCCGCCGGCCGCGCAGATCAGCACGCTCTCCGTCAGCTGCTCGCGAATCAGGGTTGCGCGCTGCGCGCCCAGAGCGCTCCGAATGGCGACTTCCTTTTGCCGCGCCATGCCCCGCGCAACCAGTAGATTCGAGACGTTGAGGCAACCGATCAGCAGCATGCAGCCGACCGCGCACAGCATCAGATCAAGCGGCTTCTTCACGTTCCCGGCCAAGTCTTCGTTGAGCGACCGTGGGATCACATCGTCGCTCACGGGATCGTTCGGGTATCGCAAATGAAGCTGGTACTGCGCCGCGCGCACCGGCTCCAGGGCGCTCGCGAGGCTCACGTCAGGCCGCAACCGGGCGATTACCTGGCTCTGATGCCAGTCGTGGTGCGCCAAAAGCTCCGGTGTGGAAAATGCCTGATACGGAACCCACAACTGGATGCCTGCATTCGGATAGGTGAACCATGAAGGCAGCACACCGACGACCGTCAGGGGCGTGCCGTTGAGGTGAATCTGACGGCCCACAATCTTCGCATCCCCGCCAAACCTTCTCTGAAACAGGCTCCAGGTCAGCATCACAACCGTGCTGCCCCGATGGTCCTCCGACTCAGTAAATGTCCGCCCCAATGCTGGCTGCACACCGACGAGCCGAAACCAGTTCCAGGAGGCCGCAATTGCCTGGACCTGTTCCGGCAGTTCGCCGCGTTCACCGGCCAGATTGAACCCGCCATAAGTCAGCATCGCCATGTCTTCAAAACCATGGGTCCTGGACCGCCAGTCGTAATAGTCCGCCGCGGCAACCCAGGTGTAGGTGGAATCCGGGTCCGCTGCGGCCCCTCGACGGTGCTCGTACACCATCACAAGGTGGCCGGGATCACGGAAAGGCAGCGGCCGCAGCAGCACCGAACGCGCAATGGTGAAAAGGGAGGTAGCGGCGCCGATGCAAAGAGCCATTACCGCGACCGAGATGATCGTGAATCCAGGAGTGCGGAGAAGGCGGCGAACACTAAAGCGCAAATCGCGAAGGAGCGATTCAACCCACAATGTGCCGCGGCTTTCCCGGCAATCCTCCTTGATCTGCTCGATGCCGCCGAACTCGAGACGCGCATGCCGGCGGGCTTCGCGCTCTGGAATGCCGGATCGCACCTTATCGGCGACCTGAGCCTCGAAGTGGAAGCGCAGTTCCTTGTCCAGCTCAGCTTCCATCCGCTTCCGGAAGAACAATCTTCCAATCCAGCTCATGACATTCCCTCCAGCGTTCCCTTGAGAATGAGGCCAACCACGTTGGTGAGGCGCTTCCAGTTCTCGGTTTCGGCCTTGAGATGAACTCGGCCTTTGGCCGTTAGCTCGTAGTACTTGGCTTCGCGGCCGGTCTCGGATGACCGCCAGGCTGCGGTTAGAAGCTTCTTGTATTCCAGTCGATGCAGTGCGGGATAGAGCGACCCCTGCTGGACTTGCAGGGCTTCGCGAGACATCTGCTGGATCCTCTGGGCGATGGCATAGCCATGAATGGGGCCGAGCGCGACCACCCTCATGATGAGCAGATCGAGAGTGCCCTGGGGCAGGTCGAATTTATCGTCGGCCTCTTTCATACCTGTGTCTTCTACATATACCCGATACACCTGTAGGAGGTCAAGGTGTCATCTTGCAACTGAAAGGGCGCTTCGTCGCCCTTCAGTATTCGAAGATCGGATCTGGCTGCGCTCGACTGACGCCAACAGTCAGTATGGAGTGACCGGCTCCGATGCGCTGGTCGTGGGTTAGGCTGTGTGTTTATCAGGACACGCAGTTCAGAGCCACAAGCGGAAGGGAGCCGGTCATGAAGGAGAAGGTACGATTTTTAGGTTTGGATGTCCATGCCGAGACGATCGCCGTGGCAGTAGCGGAGCCGGATGGTGAGATACGAAGCC
>JASHPM010000113.1 GCA_030038115.1 Acidobacteriaceae bacterium
ACCCCATCGACGCCCCGATCAGCGCTACCAGAAATCCGATAATCAGCGCTCCGAAATTCGCGCCCGGCGCCATCTCGTTGTACTGTTCCGTGACCGCAAAAATCCCGAACACCAAAAACGCCGTCAGCACAATCTCATCGCCGAACGCATGCAGCGTCGATATGCTCATTCCCGCGTGCGTGAAGAAAACCCCCGCCGCCCCCCCGCCCGCGCGCGTCAGATGATGCGCCGCATTGAACTGATCGATCACCGGCTGAAACAGCAGATATACCACCCCCGCCCCCGCCAGCGCCCCCACCGTCTGCGCCGCGCAGTACGGCACAACCTTCTTCCACGGAAATTTCCGGTACAGCGCCAGCCCCAGCGTCACTGCAGGATTCGCATGACACCCGCTGATCGCCCCCGTCGTGTAAATCGCAATGGCCACCGCCAATCCCCACGCGATGCATACGCCCCAGTACGCATGCTGATAAGGGCTGGGATCGTACAGCGTATACATCGCGGCCACCGAGTCGCCGAATGAAATGATGATCAGCAACGCCACCGCTTCCGAGATCAGCTCACCCGCAAATTGTCTTTTCATCGCCGCCCGAAGATAGCCGACCCTCCCCCATCCGTCAACTCGCACCCCGCATTTTTCCCAAACCCGCGCCCCCGTTTTGTGCCACCATTGCAAAACCATGCCCCAGCATGATCCCGCCGAGCCCGGCTCGCAGCACCGCCTGCACCGGCCCCTGCGCCTCGGCGACCTCGTCCTCGCGCAGATACTCTGCGTTGTCGGTAGCTCCTGGGTCGGCGTCGCCGGCGGGCTCGGCCCCGCACAATCCCTCACCTGGGTCGCCGCCATGTTGCTCTTCTATGTGCCCATGGCCGCATCCGTCATCTGTCTCAACCGCCGTATGCCCCTTGAAGGCGGCCTTTACGCCTGGGCTCGCGAAGCCTACGGCGACCTCGGTGGTTTCCTCACTGCCTGGAACCTCTGGGTCTACGGCATCGCCGTCACTGCAACCATCCTCTACGCCATCCCCACCGAGCTCTCGTACCTCATCGGACCGGTCGCCGCATGGCTACCCGAAGACCGCCTCGCCGTCCTCGCCATCGTCACCGCCCTCATCGCCATCATTACCTTCGCCGCTCTCCGCGGTCTCGAGCTCGGCAAGTGGATCCACAACGTCGGCGGCATCGCCATGCTCATCGTCTTTGCCGCGCTCATCCTGCTGCCCCTGGCCGCCTGGGCGCGCCACGTTCCCGTCCACTACACGCCTTTCTCCATCGCCGCTCCGCCTCTCGACATGCGCACTCTCGCCCTCTTCGGCCAAATGCTCTTTGGAGCCCTATGCGGCCTCGAGTACATCGCCATCATGGCGGGAGAAAGCCGCGACGCCGCGCGCTCCATCGGCCAGTCCGTCATCCTCTCATCGCCTGTCATCTGCGTTATGTTCATTCTCGGCACCGCCTCCATCGTTGCGCTCGTACCCCGCGCCCGCATCGACTTCATAGCGCCCATCCCTCAGGTCATGCGCCTCACCCTCGGCACCACCGGCATCGGCAACATCGCCGCCATCCTCGCCATCCTGCTCCTCCAGCTGCGCCTCCTCGGAGCCACCAGCTTCCTCTTCACCGGCGTCACCCGCCTTCCCATGGCCGCTGGCTGGAACCATCTCGTCCCCGAATGGTTCACGCGCCTCGATCCGCGCCGCTCCACCCCCACCAACTCCATCGCCTGTACCGCCGCCCTCGTCTTCGCCCTCGTCCTCCTCGCCAGCACCGGCGTCCATGCGCAGGAAGCCTACCAGCTCCTCACCAACGCCAGCCTCACCCACTACGAGGTCGCCTACCTCGCCATGTTCGCCGTGCCCTTCTTCGGAGCCGCCGCTCTCCGTCGCTCCCTCCCCGCCTGGCTCAAATGGACGTCCGCCGCCGGCTTCCTTTCCACCTTGTTTAGCCTCTTCATCTCGGCCTATCCCTTCGTGAGTGTCGTCAACGCCCGCGTCTACGCCGTCAAGATCCTCTCCACCATCGTGGTCTCGAACCTCATCGCCGTCGCCTTCTACCGCCTCCGCAACCGCACCGCGGAAAAAGAAAAAGCTGCTCTCCCCGACGCCGCCTGACCCGCGTCCCTCAGAACCCTGAGGATCGTTCTGAGAATGCAGACTCGCCCCTCCAATCGGTAAGGGCCCGGGCGCCCGGTAGCTTCATACGATTTTCATTGCGATTCGGACAGAACACCGATCACTGTGTCGAGCGCTGTCTCCCAGGGAGGGAGCCGAACGCCAAAGCGTGCGTTTAGGCGAGCGTTCGACAGAACAGAATTCCGGGGGCGCTTGGCGCGCGCCGGGTATTCGGCGGAAGTGATGGGGTTCAGGGTGGGAGTGCGTCCACCGAGCCGACATCGGGTGCGTGCAAAAATGGCCTGAGCGAAGCCGTACCACGTAGTCGATCCGGAACAGGTCATGTGGTAAACACCAGCCCAGAGGCCGGGGCTGCCGTAACGTCCTGCGACGATTCCATCGACGACGGCGCGAGTGGCGTTCGCGAGTTCGATGGAGGGGGTGGGCGAGCCGTGCTGATCGCTCACGATGCTGAGGCTCTCGCGCTCGCGGGCGAGCCGAAGCATCGTAAGAAGGAAATTGTTGCCGTGCGGGCCGTAGACCCAGCTGGTGCGAAAGGTGAGACAGCGGACGCCGGTTTGGCGGATGGCTGTTTCTCCAGCCAGTTTGCTGGCTCCGTAGGCGTTCAGCGGATTCGGTTGATCCTCTTCGACCCACGGTTCGGCTTTGGAGCCATCGAACACGTAGTCGGTGGAATAATGCACGAGCAGCGCGCCAGACTGCCGCGCCTCTTCAGCCAGGATACGTGGAACTTCGGCATTGACGGCGAAGGCCAGATCGGGTTCGGTCTCGGCGCGATCGACAGCGGTATAGGCGGCGGCGTTGAGAATGACATGGGGGGAAACGCGACGGAGGAGGTCGCGGATTCGATCAGGCTGAGCCAGATCGACAGTCTCGCGATCGACGCCGACGATCTCACCGCAGCCGGCGAAGCTGCGGAGGAGTTCCCTGCCGACCTGCCCCGCTGCACCAAGGATGAGGAAACGGCGAGGATCACTCACTCAAATACCTCGGCCTCGCGCAGGGTGGCACCCTTGCCGTCCTTCTCCGAGACGAGGACATGGGTGGGATCGATGGGCCAGGGAATGGACAAATCCGGGTCGTTCCAGAGAATCGTGCGCTCGCCGGCGGGGGAATAGTAGTCGGTGACTTTGTAAGCGAAGCAGACAGGGTCCGTGAGAGCGAGGAATGCGTGCCCGAAGCCCTCAGGAATCCAGAGCATCTCACCATTCTCTCCGGTCAGTTCGACAGCGACATGCCGGCCGAAAGCGGGCGAGCCGCGGCGCAGATCCAATGTCACATCGAGGGCCGCGCCCCAGGCTACGCGAACGAGCTTGCCCTGGGGCTGGATTAGCTGGTAGTGAATGCCGCGGAGCACATTCTTCCGGGAAACTGAGAAGTTATCCTGCACCCAGTTCGCGGGCAGTCCGGCTTCCGCCATTTGGCGCTGGTTCCAGGTTTCGTGGAACGCTCCGCGAGCGTCGCGGAAGATGGTTGGAGTCAGCAGAAGGACTCCGGGCAGGGAGGTCTCCTGAATCTTCATGGCTGAGCGGGAGTGGGCGAGAAATAGGGGTCGGAGAGAAGGCTGAGCAGATACTGGCCGTATCCGCCTTTGCGGATGGGTTCAGCGAGCGACGAGAGCTGTTCGGCGGTGATGTAGCCGAGGCGCCAGGCAATCTCCTCGGGGCAGGCGATCTTCAAACCCTGGCGGCGCTCGACGGTCTGGATGAAGAGACTGGCTTCGAAGAGGGAGTCGTGGGTCCCGGTATCAAGCCAGGCCATACCGCGGCTCATGATCTCGACGTTGAGGCTACCCGCCAGGAGATAGTGGCGATTGAGGTCGGTGATTTCCAGCTCGCCGCGCGCGGAGGGACGGAGAGAGGATGCGATTTCGACCACCTGGCTGTCATAGAAGTAGAGACCGGTGACGGCGTAGCGTGATTTGGGATGGGCGGGTTTTTCTTCGAGGCTGATGGCGCGACCGGCGTCGAATTCGACGACACCATAGCGTTCCGGATCGTGAACCGGATAGGCAAAGACGGTGGCTCCATGCTGGAGCGCGGCCGCTTTCTGCAGCTGTCTGGAAAATGACTGGCCGTAAAAAATGTTGTCGCCAAGGACGAGCGCACATGCATCGCTGCCGATGAATTCGCGCCCGATGAGAAAGGCCTGAGCCAGGCCTTCGGGACTGGGCTGGACAGCATAGCTCATGGAGATTCCCCAGTTGCGGCCATCGCCCAGCAGTTCGGCAAAGCGGCCCGTGTCCTGCGGGGTCGAGATGACGAGGATATCGCGGAGACCGGCGAGCATGAGCGTGCTGAGCGGGTAATAGATCATCGGCTTGTCATAAACCGGCAGCAGCTGTTTGGAGACGACATGGGTGACGGGATAGAGACGTGTACCAGAGCCGCCGGCGAGAAGGATGCCCTTCATAGGGCGAGCCGCTCCGCGTAATTCTGCTCGATCCATTTGAGGTAAGCGCCGGTGCGGACATTCTCGACCCAGGGAAGATTGTCGAGGTACCAGCGGACGGTGCGACGAAGACCACTCTCAAACTGCTGGGCGGGCTTCCATCCCAGTTCGCGGGCGATTTTGGAGGCATCGATGGCGTAGCGGCGGTCATGTCCGGGGCGGTCCTCAACGAAACCGATGAGCTTTCGGCGGGAGCCGATGACGGGATTGGGACGCATCTCGTCGACCAGATCGCAAATGGCGGTGACCACGTCGAGATTCTTTCGTTCGCTGTTGCCGCCGATGTTGTAGGTCTCCCCGATGCGGCCCCGCTCGAGAACGACGCGGATGGCCGCGCAATGATCTTCGACGAAGAGCCAGTCCCGGACATTGCCGCCATCGCCATAGACGGGCAGAGGCCGGCCTTCGAGGGCATTGAGGATCATCAGCGGAATCAGCTTTTCTGGAAACTGAAGTGGGCCGTAGTTGTTGGAGCAATTGGTAGTGAGCACCGGCAGTCCAAAGGTGTGGTGGTAGGCCCGCACGAGATGATCCGAAGCGGCTTTGGACGCAGCGTAGGGGCTGTTGGGAGCGTAGGCGGTGGTTTCAGAAAACGCAGGCTCGTGGGGGCCGAGAGCCCCGTAGACTTCGTCGGTGGAGACATGCAGGAAGCGAAAGCCGGGCTTGTCTGCCGAATCGAGTTGGGACCAGTAACTCTTCGTCTGTTCAAGAAGCGCGAAAGTACCCTGAACATTGGTGCGAATGAAGGCATCGGGAGCAACGATGGAACGGTCAACGTGGCTCTCAGCCGCGAAGTGCACAATGGCGCGCGGTCGATACTGGCGCAGGAGGGAGGCAACCAGCTCCCCGTCAGCGATGTCGCCATGGACGAGGAGGTGTCGCGGATCGGTCTTCAGCGAATCCAGGCTGGACGGATTGCCCGCATAGGTGAGGAAGTCAAGATTGATTACACGTGAGCCGGCGGCCTGGAGCCAGCTCAGAACGAAATTCGATCCAATGAAGCCGGCTCCTCCGGTTACAAGAATCGTGTCCTGGATGCTCATGATTGTGACGGTGAGTCTTGTAAAAAACATGGTAAATCATGGCGGGCCGAGCGCCGGAGTTGGGGTGAACAGTTGCTATACAAGGGTTCCCTCCCATCCAGGCTGAAGCACGAAAATTGCAGTTGTGCCGGCAGTATCGCGGATATGGATTTGGGCGGCCGTAAATCATCGCTGGGCCACATCACAATGTGATGTCGCGGGTATCGGTCCGAACGCCTTTTCACCAGGAGGCTGAGCAGCGACCTCTCCATACGCTGCTGGTCGAACAGCATTCGCATGGGAAGGGTGCACTGCCGCTTGGCGGCCGCCGTGATCACGGCTCTTCTGATCTGCATAGCATCCATCTTCCCTGGGGATATTTGCAGGAATCAGGGGGATACGCGATTACCCGCCGCCCGAACCGCCGCGAAGTATGCCGGCTTGGGCTGGCCGGCGCGATCGAAGAGGAGCGGGTAGTCGGTGCGTCCTCTGACAGGCCAGTCGTTGCGCCAGGAGTCGGCGTCGGTGACGCCCCAGAAGGTGACGCGGTTGACGGCCTCGCGGTGTTTGAGGAAGATGCCGAAAAGATCGGCGTAACGCTGGGCGAGCTGTTGTTGGATGGGGTCGGGAAGGGCATTTGCGTAAGGGTTGAGCGCTGGATTCTGCTGAATGCTGAGGGTCACGTCGGCGGTTTGCTGGCGCGTGGCGGGCGGCAAAACGTCAATGTCGAGCTCGGAGATGGCGACTTTCACACCGAGCTTGGAGAAGGCGGAGATGGCGGCATCAATCTGGTCAGCGGGTGGCCAGGTGAGGCTATAGTGGCCCTGGAGGCCCACTGAGGTGATGGAGACGCCCTCGGCTTGTAACCTCGCGATGAGCGCGATGGCGCCGCTGCGCTTGGGCTCGGTCTCGATGTTGTAGTCGTTGTAGGTGAGCTGCGCGCGGGGGTCGGCCTCGTGGGCGTACTCGAAGGCTTTGGCGATGTAATCCGGGCCGATGATCTTGTACCAGAGGGATTGGCGGAGGGTGCCATCTTCGTTCAGGGCTTCGTTGACGACGTCCCAGCTCTGAATGCGACCTTTGTAGCGGCCGACCACGGTGTGGATGTGGTCGCGCATGCGGGCGAGGAGGGCGTCGCGGGTGAGGAGATTGCCTTTGTCGTCGCGGAAAACCCAGGCGGGCACCTGATTGTGCCAGACTAGGTTGTGACCGACGACGAACATGTGGTTCTTCTCGCCGAAGGCGACGTACTGGTCAGGGATCGTGAAGTCGTACTTGCCGGGCTGGGGGTGGACGTTCTCCCACTTGAGGCAGTTTTCCGGCGAGATGGAGTCGAATTGTGTTGTGATGATGGCATCGCCGCGGGTGTCCTGACCGGTGATTTGTGCGGCGTTGATGGCGGCGCCGATGACGAAGTCGCCCTTGTATGCCGCTCTCAGCGACACGGGCGCTTTGGCGGTGGCCGAAAGGCCGACGACCAGAAAAGTGGTCAGCGCTGTGGTTCTCAGGTGCACGAGCAAGGCCCTCCTTCAGAAAACTCACTTCTGCGGCGATGAAGTGGCCGGTGGCCCATAATGCTGACGGCGGCCGGCAAGTTCATCGGAGATGGTTCGGTTGATCTTGCGGGAAATGGGATAGAAGAAAAGGCACGCGGTAGTGGCAAAGAAGAACAGGCCGGAATAGAGACCCGCGGTGAGGCGGATGCCTTCGAGGGCACGCGGCGTCTGCGCTGCGTTGGCCACGTAGCCGTAATAAGAGAAGAGCCAGCCGGCAATCGCGCCGCCGAGTGCGAGACCCACCCAAAGAGCAAATACCACTGCCGCAGTTACAGTTCCAGTGGCACGGCGGCCGGTCTTCCATTCCCCGTAGTCGGCGACATCGCCCATCATGGCCCAGAGCAGAGGCCCGGAGGTTCCAAAGCAGAGCTGGCGCAGGACTTCCGACACGATGATTGGGATGGTCGCAGTGGCGGGCAGGACGAGCACGGCCAGATTGAACACACCGGTGAGCGCCATGCTGAGGATGAAGAGCGGACGCTTGCCGATGCGCGTCGAAAGGGGCTTCGAGAAAAAGACGCCCAGAATGAGCGCGGCCAGGCCGAATCCGTTGAACCAGCTAAAGAGGAATTCGTTGTCCGCGTTGTATTTGAAGAACGGCAGCATGACGCTGCCGCGCATGGCCAGCGCGGCGAAGTAGAAGGTGGTCGCCAGGAAGAGAACGATCCAGGCGCGGTTGCTGAAGAGGTCGGCCATATCCTGGCCGAGGGAGGTCTTCTGCTGCGGGTCGGGCTGGATGCGCTCCTTGCTGCTGGCGAAGGCGATGACGAAGAAGATGACACTCAGGACAGAAAGCAGCCCCATGGTGAGCTGGTAGCCTTTGGCGCTGTTGCCGTGGCCGAAGAACGCGATCATGGGGATGGCGAGGCTCTGCACGATGAAGCCGGCCGAGTTAGCGAGGACCTGGCGGTACGCGGAGATGCTGGTGCGCTCGTCAGGATCGCCGGTGAGAACCCCATTGAGCGTGGCGTAGGGAACATTGTTGGCAGCGTAGATGAGGCGCAGCAGCAGATAGGTGACCCACGCGTAGATAAGCTTGCCGGTGATGCTGAGGCTGGGCGTGGTGAAGGTAAGGATGCCCAGGATGCCGAAGGGGACGGCGGTCCACAGCAGCCAGGGGCGAAACTTACCCCAGCGGGTACTGGTGCGGTCGACAATAACGCCCATGACGGGGTTGAAGACGGCGGCGATGAGACCGACGACGAGAAAAAGCTTAGCGGCTTGGGCAGCACTTAGGCCGAAGACATCGGTGTAGTAGTTCAGCTGCAGGGCGAGCAGCGTCTGGAAGATGAAGTTGGCGGCCATGTCGCCCAGGCCGTAGCCGAGCTTCTCTTTGAACGAAAGTCTCTCGATCATAGGGTCCCGTTTCTAATGCCAGCGAGAGCACGCCCACTGGCGGTTCCTACTGTGTGACCTGCAACGTGAGCTTGTGGAGATCGGCATCGCGTGAAGAGGAACCGACCATGATGGTGAAATCCCCGGGTTCGACAACATATTTCATGTTGATGTCGAAGAAGGCGAGCGAGTCTGGTGTGATGTCAAGTGCGACAGTGGCGCTTTCGCCGGGCTGGAGCCGGACTTTGCGGAAGGCTTTCAGCTCCTTAATGGGGCGGGTTACGGAGCTGACCAGGTCGCGGATGTAGAGTTGGACAACTTCCGTGCCTTCACGCGGGCCGGTGTTGGTGACGTCGACCAGGACCTGGGTCGAGCCCCTGGTATTGATCTTCTTCTTTGTAAGTCGCGGATTGGCGATGGAGAAGGTGGTGTAACTGAGACCATAGCCAAACGCGAAGAGCGGCGAGACATCGTCGAAGAGGTAGCCGCGGCGCGCGGAAGGCTTGTAGTTGTAGAAAACGGGCAGATGACCGGCGGAGCGAGGAAAGGTGATGGGGAGCTTGCCGCCGGGGTTGTAATCGCCGAAGAGAACGTCGGCAACGGCATGGCCTGTTTCCTGACCGAGATACCAGCATTCGAAAATGACGGGGACGTGCTGGACGAGATGGTTGATGGAAAGCGGACGGCCGTTGAAGAGGAAGGCAATGACGGGCTTGCCGAGTGCAGCCATGGCTTCGACGAGCTCGCCCTGACGACCGATAAGGTCGAGCGAGGTGCGGTCGCCCATGTGCTGCAGGTTCCAGGCTTCGCGGGAGGTCTGCTCGTTGCCGCCGATGGCCAGGACGATGGCATCGGCTTGCTTCGCCACTGCGACGGCTGCGGCGATTTGTTTGCGGTCCTCTTCCGGGTCGCTGGGTACAACTTTATCCTCGTTCCAGGAGCCGCCAATGGTGATTTTGCAGCCTTCGCTGTAGAGAACCTTTGCGCGCTTGCCGACTTTGGCTTTGATCCCGTGGAGCACAGTGACATTGTTCTTTGGGACGCCGCTGTAGCCGCCGAGTAAGTTGCGATCGGCGTTAGGGCCGATGACGGCGATGGTTTTGATCTTATCCAGATTGAGTGGGGCGACATTGTTGTCATTCTTGAGCAGCGTCATGGCTTCGCGGGCGGCAGTCAGGGCGAGCTCGCGATGCGGTTTGGAGCCAACGACGCGGTTGGCCTGTTTGGGATCGACGTAAGGATCGTCGAAGAGACCCATTTCGAACTTCCAAAAGAGCATGGGTGCGACGAGTTCGTCGAGTTGGGATTCTCTGAGGATGCCTTTCTTCACCAGCTCGACCAGATACAGATAGCAGTCGGGGTCGGGAAGCTCGATGTTGACCCCGGCGTTGACAGCGAGGGCGCAGGATTCCTTCTTGTCTTTGGCGACGAAGTGGCCGTGAGTGTCCGGGCGATAACCGAGTTCCCAGATGGCGTAGTAATCGGAAACGACGAATCCTTTGAAGCCGAATTCCCTGCGGAGAACATCGCGCAGCAGCCATTTGTTGGCGTGCGAGGGGACGCCGTCGATTTCGTTGTAGGAGGCCATAATAGTGACGGCTCCGGCTTGGCGCAGGGCTTCTTTGAAGGTGTAAAGGAATGTCTCGCGAAGCACACGCAAAGAAACGTTGGCAGGAGCGCAGTTCATGCCGGATTCCGGCTGGCCGTGGCCGACGAAGTGCTTGAGGGTGGCGAGAACATGGCGCCTGTCACGGAAGTTGCGGTCGCCCTGGAAGCCGCGGACGGCGGCGATGCCGAGGCGCGAAACGAGGTACGGGTCTTCGCCATATGTCTCTTCCACCCGCCCCCAGCGCGGTTCGCGGGCAACATCGACGACCGGGGTGAGGGCGTGGTGAGCGCCGCGGAGGCGGGCTTCGAGTGCAGTCATGGTGAAGAGGGATTCGACCAGCTCCGGATTGAAGGTTGCGCCAAGAGCGATGGGCTGCGGGAAGCTTGTGCCCTCGGGGGCGGCGTGGCCGTGGAGACATTCCTCGTGAAACATGACGGGGATGCCGAGGCGGCTGTTCTCGAGGAAGAATCTTTGAATGGCATTGGTAAGCTCCGCCATCTCTCGCGCGCCTTTGCCGCCGCCGGCGTCGCTGGGACGGCCGACCTGACCGAGGCCGCGGCGGTCACGGAATGCTTTTTTCGCTTTGGCTTCGTCGAAATTGCCCTTCTCGTCGACGAGCTTCTGGGCCTTTTCCTGCCACACGCAAAGCATCTGCGCGGCCTTTTCTTCGAGGGTCATGCGGGAGAGCAGATCTTTTGTCCGGCGCGCGGAGGGCAAGGCGGGGTCTTTGTAAGCGGGCGGCGGCGCGGTGCGCGCGGATGCTTTGGCGGCAGATTGCTTTTTCATGCGGATCAGTCCTGTGCGAATGCGGGTTCAGAAAAAGCGGTTAACAGGATTGTTGGTATGGCGAACTAAATTTAGTCGCACCGTTCGCAAAGAGCAACCAAAAAATCGATTTTGCTGAACCTTCCTGGCGGCTCAAGACGTTACTGCCGTTGAGTATGCTGCGCAGAGCGGCCAAAACGCTCCGATAAAATGGAGGTATGCTGCAGCTTTCTGGCGCGGGGAAACGTTTTGGCCCGCGACTCCTTTTTGAAAATGCGGACTGGCTGATCACGCCCACCGAAAAAGCCGCCCTGGTGGGCGCCAATGGCGCGGGCAAGTCGACGCTGATGAAAGTGCTGTGCGGGATGGAATCGCTCGATTACGGCACCATGCAGCGCATGAAGGGGATGACGATCGGGTATCTGCCGCAGGATGGGCTGACGCTGTCGGGGAGAACGGTTTTCAAAGAGTGCCTGACGGTTTTTGACGAACTGCGCGCGATGGAGCGCGAGTTTGAAACGGTGGCTCATGCGCTGGCGGAACTGGATCCGGCGAGTGCGGAGTACGCAGTGGCGGCGAACAAGTTTTCGCACCTCGAGGGGCGTCTTCGGCACCACGATGTGTACGCGCTGGATGCGCAGGTGGGCGGCGTGCTGACCGGACTGGGGTTCGCGAAGGAAGACTGGACGCGGCGGACGGAGGAGTTTTCCGGCGGATGGCAGATGCGCATCGCACTGGCGAAGCTGCTGCTGGAAAAACCGGATCTGTTGCTGTTGGACGAGCCGACGAACCACCTGGATCTGGAGACGAGGAACTGGCTCGAGAACTATCTGAGCACGTGGCCCAGCGGATACATCCTGATTTCGCACGACCGGTATTTTCTGGATGTGACGGTGAACAAGATCATCGAAATCTGGAACAAGGTGCTGCATTTTTACCACGGCAATTACGAGAAGTATGTGCAGCAGAAGGCGGAGCGGCGGGCGCAGCTGGAGTCGGCGTACCGAAATCAGCGCGAACACATGAAGCACCTGGAGGCGTTCATCAGCCGCTTCCGCTACCAGGCGACAAAGGCGAAGCAGGTGCAGAGCCGGATCAAAGAGCTGGAAAAGATCGAGCGGATCGAAATTCCGCTGGAAGAGCCGGCGCCCCACTTCACGTTTCCCCAGCCGCCTTCTTCGGGGAGGACGGTGGCAGAAGTTGCGGGGCTGTCGATGCGGTATGGGGAGAAGAGGGTTCTGGAAAACGTGAGCTTCACGATTGAGCGCGGCGATCGGATCGCACTGGTTGGCGTGAACGGCGCGGGCAAGTCGACGTTGATCCGGCTGCTCTCGGGCCAGGAACGGCCGACAGCGGGGACGCTGAAGCTGGGGCACAACGTGGTGGCGGAGTATTTCGCGCAGGACCAGTACAAGGTGCTGGACCCGGCAGCGCGGATGCTGGACGACATTGGCAGGGCTGCGCCAAAGGTGGCGGAGAAGGATCTGCGCAGTTTGCTGGGGTGCTTCTTGTTTTCTGGCGATGATGTTTTCAAGCCACTAGGCGTGCTGTCGGGCGGGGAGCGAAATCGCTACGCGCTGGCGCGGATTCTGGTTAGCCCGGCGAATTTTCTGCTGCTGGACGAGCCGACGAACCATTTGGATCTGCGCGCGAAGGACGTGCTGCTGGAGGCGATCGGGAATTTCAACGGGACGGTCATTTTTGTGTCGCACGACCGATATTTCATCGATGGACTGGGGCAGAAGGTGCTCGAGGTGGAGAGGAATCTGGAGGATCCGTCCCGGGGGTCGCGGGTGAATGTGTATCCGGGGAACTACGAAGATTATTTGTGGCGCAAGGAGGGCGGCGCGCAGGTTCTGGCGGAGGCGACCACGGCGGCGGAGCCGGGGGTGGAAATTGTGTCGGCGACGGCTACAGAAGCAGCGGGACCTGGGACGACGGGGAAGACACGGCGGATGAATCCGATCAGGCTGCGGCAGATGCAGGAGCGGCTGGCGGCGGTGGAGGCGGAGATTCCGCGTGTGGAAACTTCGCTCGCGGAGGCGGAACAGGCGCTTGGGGTATACATCAGTGCGGAAGAGACGCAGCGACTCTCGGAAGAGCTAAACGCTTTGCGGGAACAGCAGGCATCCCTGAACAGCGAGTGGGAAGAACTGTCGATGCAGCTGGAAGAGCAGGGAGCGTCGAGCTGAAACCGCGGGTCGGCGTTCGGGAAACAAAGACCGGCGCTGCGCTTCGCGGCCGGATTAAGGGTTTAGTCGGTCTTCGGGGTGGAAGGCGTGGAGGTTGTGGACGATGAAGAGCCGCCGCCATCGGAGGAGGAAGTGGGGGCGGATTTGTCCGCCGACTTCGTCTCGGGTTTCTTGCCGTCGCCGTCGGCGGAGGCTTTCATCGAAGATGGTTTTGACGCGTAGTCGGTAGCGTACCAGCCGGAGCCTTTGAACTGGATCGCAGGAGCGGAGATGAGGCGCTCCAGAGGTCCGTGGCAGACAGGGCACTCTTTTTCGTCCGGAGCGCTGAAGCTCTGGATTTTCTCGAACTGGTGGCCACAATTTTTGCAGCGGTATTCGTAAAGCGGCACGTAGAGTGTCCCTCTGGGGTTTGGATGCCTGCTGGTATTCTACCGGCTCTGTTCTACAGGGTGACCAGCCGCACCCCGGTGATGGCGGGAACGGCGCGGAGTTCCCGCAGTACGTCGTCGGTGACTTGCCCGTCGACCTGCACAACAGAGATCGCCGTTGCGGGCGTGGCGTCACGGCCATTGGAGCGGCCGAGGGCGAAGTTGGCGATGTTGACCTGGTGTTCGCCGAGGATGGTGCCGATGCGGCCGATGACTCCGGGGACGTCGCGGTTGCGGATGGTGAGCAACGTGCCCTGGAGCGGCGCTTCGATGTCGATGCCGTCCAGGTGCACCAGGCGCGGCGAGTCGCCGTGCAGGACGGCGCCGCTGGCGGAGATGGTGGCCTCGCTGGTATGCAGTGTCAACTGCAGGACGGTGCCAGCGCCTCCGAGAGGGGCTTCTTCTTTTTCCTCATGAAGGCGAATGCCACGCTCGGAGGCAACGGAGGCAGCGTTGATGCGGTTGACTTGTTCGAGGTGGCCGAGGACGCCGGCGATGGCGCAGTTGCGGATGAGCTCGGTTTTGGTCTCGGCGAGGCGGCCGTGATATGCGATCTGAATGCTGTCGATGCTGCCACGGGGAACCTGGGCGAGGAAAGTGCCGAGGCGTTCGGCAAGGGTCATGTAGGGCGCGAGTTCCTCATATTCCTCGTGGCTGAGCGAAGGCAAATTGACGGCGTTCTGTGCGATGCCGGACTTGAGGTACTCACGAACCTGGAGCGCGATCTGGACGCCAACGGCTTCCTGGGCTTCGGCGGTGGAACCAGCGATGTGTGGGGTGAGGATGACGTTGTCCAGGGCGGCGAAGGGGGAGCTCTTCGGGGGCTCTTCATGGAAAACATCGAGCGCCGCACCGGCGACTTGACCAGATTTAAGGGCTGCGGCGAGGTCGGTTTCGACGACGAGTTCACCGCGCGCGCAATTGACGATGCGGACACCTTTCTTCATCGTCGCCAGCGTCGCGCTATTGATGATGCCGGTTGTTTGCGGCGTGAGGCCGACGTGGAGCGTGAGGTAATCGGAGAGAGAGAAAAGCTCCTCGGGGGAAACAAGGCGGATGGCGTTTTCGCGGGCGATGGAGGCGGAAACGAAGGGGTCGTGGCCGAGCAGATCCATGCCAAAGTTGCGAGCGCGGCGGGCCACTTCGAGGCCGATGCGGCCGAGGCCGAGGATCCCGAGCTTTTTGCCGCGGAGCTCGGAGCCCTGCAGCGATTTCTTTTCCCATTTGCCGGCGTGCATGGTGGAGTCGGCGCGAGGAAGCTGGCGGGCGAGCGCGATCATGAGGCCAAGGGCGAGCTCGGCAACAGCAATGGCATTAGCGCCGGGGGTGTTCATGACAACGATGCCGCGACGCGTGGCAGCTTCGGCATCGATGTTGTCGACACCGACGCCGGCGCGGCCGATGACACGCAAATTGGGAGCAGCGGCCATGAGGGCGTCGTCGACCTGCACGGCGGAGCGAACGACGAGGGCGTCGGCGTTGGCCACGGCTTCGGGAAGGTTCTTTATCTGGTCATGGGTGAGGACTTCCCATCCGGCTTCGGCCTGAAAGACTGCCAGCGTCGCCGGAGAGACCTTTTCCGCGAGAACGACTTTCATTATTCCCTTTCCTGTATGCTGCACCCCCCGCGCAGCTGGGGCCGATTAGGCGTGGGCCATTTCCGGTTCGCCGGCTTTAACGGACGCGGCTTGTCCAGTGCGCTCGGCGTAGAGCTGCTGCGCGGCAGCAAGGGCCTTGCCGAAGGCGAAGCCAGGCAAGTTGAGCGACGCAGCGGACACCTGCTCCAGGGCCGCGATGATGGCGATGGTATCCATGTAGTCGAAGAGACCGATGTGGGCGATGCGGAAGATCCTGCCTTTCATCTCGCCCTGACCGTTGGTGACAATGGCGGCGAAGCGCCGCTTGAGTTCTTTGACGATCACGCCGGAGTCGACGCCAGCGGGCGGCAGAACCGCGGTGGCCGCGGCGGAAGGCGCGGTGGACGCGAAAAGAGACAGGCCCAGAGCGTTGACGGCGGCGCGGGTCATGGCGGCGCAGGTTTCAGCGTTTTCGATGAGGGCATTGCGGCCCGCGGCGAGATCGCCTCCGCCTTGTTCAGCGATAAAGTCGAGAGCCGCGCCGAGGGCGGCGATGAGAGCGACGGCCGGCGTGTAGGAAGACTCGCCCTTCTGAGCATTCCTGCGTTCTTTGCGGAGATCGAAATAATAGCGCGGGTTCTTCGAGGTTTCAGCGGCCTTCCATGCGCGATCGCTGAGACCGAGATAGGCGAGGCCGGGCGGGATCATGACTGCTTTCTGCGAACCGCCGATGATGACATCAATGCCCCAGCCATCGACGTCGAGATGCGTAGTGCCGAGCCCGGTAATGGCGTCGACGATGAGGAGCGCGTTATTACCGGAGTTTTTTAGAAGCGCACCGATGGCCTGGATGTCGTGGCGGACGCCGGTGGAGGATTCGGTGGCCTGAACGAAGACGGCACGGGTTTCCGGACGCAGGGCTTTCCTTATCGCATCAGGGGAGAACGTCTCGCCATAGGGAACGCTGACCAGGTCGACCTGGCAGCCAAAGGCCTTCGCCAGGGCGTCCCAGCGTTCGCCGAATTTGCCGGCGGAGAGCACGAGGACGCGATCGCCGGGCGAAGTGAGATTGGAGACGGAGGCTTCCATCGCCCCCGTGCCGGAAGAGGCAAGCAGCAGAACGTCATTTTTAGTGCCGATGAAGGCTTTCAACTGCGCGAGCACGCGCTCATAGAGTGCGCGAAACTCAGGAGTGCGGTGATGGATGTCGGCTGCGGCCATGGCGAACTGCGCGGCGGGAAGCAACGGGGTCGGACCGGGGGTAAACAGGCGAGTCTTGCGAATCATGATGACGGATTCCTCAGGACAATTTTAGCTCCCGAACAGCAGGCGGTGAGTACCTATAATGGGGGGCAGACAGGGGAGAGGCGCACGGATGGAGCTGACGAAACAGATCGACCATGACATGATCGCGGCCATGAAGGCGCACGATATCGAGCGCACGTCCACGCTGCGCATGGTGAAGGCGGCGTTGAAGAACCGGGAGATCGAGAAGCGCGGGGCGCTGACCGATACGGAAGCGCAGCAGGTGTTTAAGACTATGATCAACCAGCGCAAGGATTCGATCGAACAGTTCACGAAGGGCAACCGGCCGGAGCTGGCCGCGAAGGAAGCGCGGGAGATTGTGCTGATCGAAGGCTATTTGCCGAAGACGGCCAGCGAAGAGGAACTGAAGAGGCTGGTTGAAGAGGCGCTGGCGGGCGCGAGCTTTGGACCGAGAGACATGGGCCCGGCGATGAAGGCGGCGCAGGCACGCATTCAGGAGGCGGGTGTCCGCGCCGAAGGACGGCAGCTGAGCGAACTGGTGAAGGCGAAGCTCGGGCAATAGGCAGGGTAAGGTACAGCATGCAGACATGGGCACTCGCGATTCCCGCGCTGGACCCTGCGGGTGGCTGAATGAATCTCTTTCGCCTCACTCCTGCCCCGAGACAATGTCTGAATTAGAGTTGGTGGTTTGGCGATGACAAAACCCAACAGGCGGGAATTTTTGCGAATGGCGGCGGTCGCACCTGCGGCTGCGGAAGTACTGTGGTCAAACGCGGGTCAGGAGGAGAGGCGGCGGCTGCTGTTGGTGGGAACGCAGACCGAATCGGGAAGCAGCCGCGGGATTTACGCCTTCCATTGGGAGCCACTCAGCGGCGAACTGCAGTCCGCGGGACTTGCTGCGGAGAGCGATAATCCCACCTTCCTGGCTCTCGATCCCGACGCGAGATACCTGTACGCCGCGAACGAGATTTCAAGTTTTGAGGCACAGGCGAGCGGAGCGGTAAGCGCATTTGTGGTCGATCACGACGCCGCAAGGCTGAAGCCGATCAACGAAGTGCCCTCACTGGGAGCGGGGACGTGCAATGTTGGCGTGGATCGTCTTGGGCGAACCGCCTTTTGCGCCAACTATACCGGGGGCAGTATATCGTCGTTTGCGCTCAGCTACGACGGGCAGATCAGCGATGCGGTTTCGCATTTCCAGTATCAGGGGCACGGGCCCAATAAGGAGCGCCAGGAAGCTCCGCACGCGCACCGCGTGACGGTTTCGCCGGACAATCGTTTTTTGCTGGTAAACGACCTGGGCCTGGACTGCATTCACGTTTATCACCTGAACAGTGAGAAAGCGAAGCTGACGCCAAACGAGCCGCCGCAATGGAACGCGACGCCGGGATCGGGGCCGCGCGCACTGCGGTTCCATCACAACCGGCGGTTCGCCTACTGCGTGCACGAACTGGTGTCGCAGGTAGAGGTACTGCATTGGGATGCCGAGAAAGGCACGCTGCACTCCGTGCAGAAGATCAGCCTGATCCCTGGGGACTATCATGGCGCGACGCGAGGGGACGATATTGTCATCACTCGCGATGGTCACTTCGCGTACGCGACCAATCGCGATTACGACTGTTTGGTGAGCTTCGCCGTCGATTCAAAGGACGGCAAGCTGACGCTGCGGGCTCGCAGTTCCTGCGGCGGGAGGATCCCGCGTCATCTGGCGCTCGATCCGACGGAGCGGTGGTTGCTGGTGGCGAATCAGGACTCGGACTGGATTTCGGTCTTTGCGAGAGACGGGCAAAGCGGCAAGCTGGCGGAGGCGGGAAAAAACTTCCCGATTTCCAAACCGCAGTGCCTGGTCTTTGCTTGAGCGTCAGCGATCCGGCTTTGAGGCGATGACTTCATCGAGACTGGCGATGTGGTTGCGCAGGGCGGAGAGGTCTTCCGCAGAGAGAGGATCGCCGGACTTAAACAGGTATTCAATCGAGGAAGCGAGCTCGCTTCCCTGGGGCAATCCAAAGACGCCGAGCACACCGGAGAGTTTGTGAGCCGCTTCGCGGCCGGTGGCGCGGGCTTCGGCATCGGCGGGATTGCGGCTGAGGCTGTCGCAGGCGGCGTTCAGCAGGGTCATCCGTTCGAGGACCGTCGGACGGCTGGTACGCCATAATTCCGCCAGCCGTCCGGCGATTTTCGTGGCCGAATCGTCGCTCATAATTCCTGCCAGCCAAGGGTTGCCGCAATTTCCTGGGCGAGCACCAGCGGGTCGAAGGGTTTGAACATTACTTTGACGACGCCGAGGTCGGAGAAGCGCTTCTGGTCGGCGGCCTGCACTTTGGCGGTGAGCAAAATGACCGGGATGTTGGCGGTTTCCGGCAGCGAGCGAAGCTCGCGGAAGGTTGTAGGGCCGTCCATACCGGGCATCATGACGTCGAGCAGAATCGCGTCAGGGCGATTCTCCCGAGCCTTGGCGATTCCCGCGGCGCCGGACCCGGCAACGAGAACATCCCAACCGGCCACGGTTTCGAGGCTCAGAGCGGCGACCTCCCGAATATCCTCCTCGTCATCGATGATCAGAACGCGCCGTGACATCTCATTCCCCAAATTCTCGACTTAACATTCACCCCAATTTTTGCTCAAACTGGTTCTGCGTCGCTTCTTCGGCTAAAGCGGAAATGGAAGCGCGCTCGGGCAGGAAGAAGCGGAAGATGGCTCCCCGGTTCCCATTCTGTTCAGCCCAAATCCGGCCGCCGTGCTGGTGAACGATGCTACGGCAAATAGCGAGGCCGAGGCCAGTGCCGCCTTTCTGACGCGAGTCCGAAGCATCGACCTGCTGGAACCGGTCGAAGATGCTCTCCAGCTTGTCGGCGGGAACGCCGCGGCCCTCGTCGATCACGCTGACGGTAACGCCGTCCGAAGCGCGGACAGCGGAGATGCGCACCGTGGAGCGGGGCGGAGAGAACTTGATGGCATTGCTGAGCAGGTTGGTCAGCACCTGCAGCATGCGGTCCGAATCAGCTTCGACGTAGACCGACGTGGGGTCGCCGGCGAGGCGGACGTCCTCGGCCTCGGCCATGGGCTGCATAGCTTCGATTGCCTGGCGTATCAGTTCTTCGAGCGCCACGCGCCGGAAGGCCAGAGGCGCACGCCCCGAGGTCATTCGTTCGAGATCGAGAATGTCGTTGATGAGGCGGACGAGGCGGTCGGAGTTGGCTACGGCAATGCGCAGGAGGCTGGTGGCCTTTTCGCTGACCTCGCCGAGCAAGCCGGCGGAAAGCAGGCCGAGGGCGCCGCGGATCGACGTCAGCGGCGTACGCAACTCGTGGCTGACGGTTGAGATGAACTCGTCCTTCATGTGGTCGAGAGCATAGCGCTGGCTGATATCGCGGAAGCTGAGGACGCTGCCCACAGGCTCGCCTTCTTCGACCATCGGCATCAGCGAGAACTCGACCGGGAAATTCTTGCCGTTGCTGCGGAAGTAGACGTCCTGGCCCGAGGCGCCTTCGACGGTCTGGAAGGCTCTGCGGGTAAGGCAGGTCGAATCGCAGCCGGCGATTGCAGGATGCAGGAGGTCATGGACTCTGCAACCGATGAGTTCGGACTCGGAGCGTTCCATCATGCGCGCGGCGGCTGGATTGGCGAAGGCAATCCGATTGGCGGAGTCGACGCCGATGATGCCGTCAGCAACGGAATTCAGAATCACGGCTTTTTGCCGGTCCAGCTGACGAACGCGGACCTCCTGACCGGCCCGGGCCATAAATTGCCCGACGGAGCCGCAAACGGTTTCGACAGTGGCCATCAGGTCGGGGTCCTCGCGCATGTACTGGCGGGAGAAGCACTCCACGACGGCAATGACCTGATTACCGACCCGCACAGGAACACCCCATCCGGAGACATAGCCGTTAAGACGCGCAGCGGTTCTGCGCAGGAAGGCCGGGTTCTGGCGCACATCGGCAATCCAGCAGGGTTTTCCGAGGGACCAGACCATGCCAGGAAGTCCCTGTCCGCGTGCGAGAGCCATGGCATGAGTTTCGTGATGAAAGTCTTCGCTGGAACGGCCTTTGGCGAACCAGGAGGTGCGCGGCCGGATGGAGCGCTGCGTCTCGTCGACACTCCAGAGGGCCGCAAACTCGCAGGAGAAGGTTCCACAGAGGGCTTCCAGCACTCGGGTGAGCCCTTCATCCATCGATGTGGTCTCGCCGATGATCTGGCTGACGACGAGCTGGATGCGCAGGCGCCGCTCGCGGCGGTTCTGTTGCGTGACATCGCGGAAAATACACCGAACGGAGACCGGGCCCGATTCCTCACGGCGACAGCTCAGGCTGGCCTCCACTTCGACGTTCTCGCCGCTCGAGTTCTGCAGGCGCAGGGGATGGTGTTCCACGCGCACCCCGTGAAGCGCCTTGTGGAAGAGCGCAGCGGCTTCAGCCTGGACCTCGGGCGGAAAGGGCGATTCGAATCCGATCAGCGACTCGAATTGCGACGAGTCCATGCCGAAGAGCGACTGCCATGAAGGATTCACGTAGAGATAGCGGCCACGAGGACTGAGGGTAGCGATCATCTCGGCGGAATTCTCGAAGAGGTCGCGGTAGCGCTCCTCACTTTCGCGGAGGGCGTGCTCGGCGCGCCGCGTAGCGCTCAGGTCAACGGCTATGGAAACCAACCCTTCCACGGTTCCGGCGGATGAACGCACGGCGGAGAGATAAACCATGGCGGGGAATGTGCTGCCGTCTCTGCGCCGGTACCGCATTTCAAATCCGCGGACGCGGCTGGCGGGAAACGTGGCTACGTAGCGGACGTATGGAAGGAGTTCGGTAGCGGTATTGGGCGGCACTTCAGGATGGGTTCGGAAGGCCGGCATGGAGGCAGCGAGCTGCTCGCCGACCTTGGCCATTTCGGTGTCGGGAAAGAGCTCCGCGGCGGTGAGCTTGCCGAGGATCTCGCTGGTGCGGTAGCCGAGAGTTCGTTCCGCCGCGGGATTGAAGAGATTGATGCGACCGGTCAGATCGCAGGCAATCATCATGGGTCCCGCGGAATCGAGGATGCTGCGGTGCAGGCGCGCGACCCGCTGGAGCTGGCGCTCGCCCTGGCGTTCGCGCAAAGCGGAACGGAAGCTCGACAGGGCGATCGCGACAAGCAGAGCCTGGGCGATAGTCCAGAAAGCGGCAAACCAGAAAATCCAGGGATGATTCTGCGCAGGCGGACTGCCGTAGCGGGCGAGAATGAGCGCGCCGACAAGGGAAAAGGCCAGCGCGATCATGAAGGCTCGCGTGACGGTCCGGGTGTGGTTGAATCGGGTCACAGCTCGATTCCGAGGAAGTCGGGAATGCGCTTTCCCCTATGAATAAACAGGGATTCGGGCTAAGTATAGGGGAATGCCGGAAGGTTACGACAGGAAAATCCACATCGTACCAGGGCAGCAATCCCACATAGGTGTTACTTCCGGACTGATCGAACGCAGTTACAGATTATCTCCACGTCATGATCCGACGGTGACCGGATCAAGGATGCGGCTCCAGCGGCGCTCGCGGCGCTCGGCCCAGGCTTTCTTGTGCCAGGCGTAACCGGCGATGAGGGGCAGCGCGAGAGTGGCTTCGCTGTAGACCATCTGCTCGAAGGTGGTGTCGACTTTTCCCCAGGAGCTGGCTTCTTTGAGCGTGCTGGAGGAAAGGGCGCCATCGCGGACATCGGCCACCGTGATCTGAATGGCGTACTTGTGCATGGGGGCTTCGTTGCCCAGAATGTCGGCGGCAACCACGATGTCCTGAGCGAAGTTCTTGGGAACGCCGCCGCCGATCATCAGCAGGCCGGTGGTGGGATTGGCGATCTTGAGCTGGGTGAGCTCGTAGAAGTCCTTCGCCGAGTCGATGGAAACCTTCGGCTTGTCCTGGCGCTTGTGCTGGTGGGCGATGAGGCCGAAGCCTGCGGAGCAGTCGCTGAAGGCAGGGCAGAAGATGGGGACGTCTTTCTGATAAGCGGAGAGGACGATGGAGTCGACGCCGCCCTTTTCGGGCGTTTTGCCTTCGCGCTCGAGCCAGGCGCCCATGGCGCGGATGAATTCCCGGGAACTGCAGGGCCGGGGCGGGAGCGAATCGGCGATCTTCTCGGTGGTCTCGTCGCAGTGACGGAGCTCTTCTTCGTCGATCAAGGTGTCGTAGATGCGGTCGATCATCAGCTCGCGGAGGACGCCGTCCTGGGTGCCGGATTTATAGAGGTCGTCAGCAATGTAGTGCTTAAAGCCGAGGGCCTCGAAGAAATCCTGATCGACGATGTTGGCGCCGGTGGAGACGATGGCGTCGACCATGTTGGTACGAATGAGATCGACGAAGATCTGTTTGAGGCCGGCTGAAATGAGGGAGCCAGCGAGGCAGAGGATGATGCCGCAGTCCCGATCGCGCAGCATGCGTTCGTAGATGGAAGCGGCTCGGGCGAGATCGCGGGAGCTGTAAGCCATGGATTGCATGGCGTCGACGAGGGCAACGACGTT
>JASHPM010000114.1 GCA_030038115.1 Acidobacteriaceae bacterium
TTGGGGTTTCCTCTCGTTTCGGAAGTGACTACGAGAGGAGCATAGAAAAGGGCTGCTGACAGCGTGGTGTCAGCAGAGAAAAAGGTCGCAGGTTACAGGGCCGGTTCCTATTGCGGGGTGATGATGCCGCCGACAGGGGTGGGCCGGGGGTAGTTTTTGGTTTCTTTTGGGTTGGGGCGGGCAAGATGCATCGCTTCCGCGATGGCGTCGATGTATTTGAGGCCGGAGCCGGTGTTGAAGAGGACGACGCGATCCTCGCGCGTGAGGAAGCCGGTGGCCAGCAGGTGGTCATAGGCCGCGGTGGCGCAGGCGCCTTCGGGGCAGAGAAGAAGGCCTTCGTGGCGGGCCCAGTCGAGGAGAGAGGCGAGAATCGTCTCGTCGGGCAGATCGACGACCGTTCCGCCGGATTCGCGGACGATCGAGAGGATGAGCGAGTCGCCGTAAGGTTTGGGAACGCGAAGGCCCGCGGCAAAGGTGGCGGCGTTCTCAAACATCGTGGAGACGGATGCGCCGTCTTTCCAGGCGCGAGAGACGGGCGCGCAGCCGGAGGCCTGGACGGCGATCATTTTCGGCCGGCGGCCCGAGACCCAGCCGAGTTGCTCCATTTCCTCAAAGGCTTTCCACATGCCGATGAGGCCGACGCCTCCGCCGGTGGGGTAGAAGACGGCGTCGGGGTAGGTCCAGCCGAGCTGCTCGACCAGCTCGTAGCCCATGGTCTTCTTGCCTTCGACGCGGAAGGGTTCTTTCAGGGTCGAGACGTCGAACCAGCCTTCGCGCTTTGCGCCTTCGGCCACCAGGCGGCCACAGTCGGAGATGAGTCCGTCGACCAGGGTGACGTGCGCGCCGTAAGCCACGCCTTCGAGGTAGTTGGCCATGGGCACATCGCGCGGCATGAAGATGTGGGCCTCGATTCCAGCGGCGGCTGCGTAAGCGGCGAGCGCGCTGGCGGCGTTGCCGGCGGAAGGCGCGGCGAGTTTCTTGAGGCCGTACTGGCGGGCCATGGTGACGGCCATCGACATGCCACGGGCTTTGAAGCTGCCGGTGGGGTTGTCGGCTTCTTCTTTAATGAAGAGGCCGGAGTAGCGGCGCGACGGCAACATGGGCGTCCAGCCTTCGCCGAGGGTGACGGGTTGGGCGTCGGGCAGGACGGAAGCGTAGCGCCACATGGATGGCGCAGCGCTGCAGGCGGGGCGCGTGGCTGTCTGCTTCAGCGCAGCGAGGTCGTAACGGACGCAGAGCGGACCGGCGCAGGCGGGGCAGACGGTTTGTGGGGTAGCTGCGGAAATTTTCTGGTGGCAACGGGAGCATTCGAGGAAAGCGATCGCAGGCATCGGTTCTCAGGATAGCGCGCTCCCGAAGATTGCTCCTGCCTACCCCACGGAGGTCAACTTTTCCGGCAGGTATTGTCGTTTCCGGTAAGTGCGGTTTTTCTTTGGAGGCTTCAAAGGGTGATTACCGACGAACAGGGTAGTTTTGAGAGGCTCCAAAGACGAAGGGATTGAATTGTTCGGGGGCCGGTGCGGGAAAGAGGGTACTTAGCGAGGGCGTCAAAGGCTGCGAGTGCCGGGGTCGGGGGTTTCGGGACTGCGGCGTCGGCGCGAGAGAGGGGTTCTGCGCGGCGCGGCGACGGAGAAATTGCTCCTCGAGGGCACGGAGGGCGGCGGCCTGAGCTTCACGCGCGAGGAGCTGTTTGCGATCAAGGACGGCGGCGAGGAGGCGGCCGGCGGAGCGGGGCGAAATTTCGTGGGAGCCGAGGGCGCCCACGACCATCTGGAAGATGTCATCGAGGGCTTCGACTTTGGTTGAGGCGGCGATGATGCGGTGATGCATGCGCCAGTAGGCGCGGAGTCCCCAGGGGTCGGCTTCCGGCGGGCTGGAGAGGAGGCGAGGGGCGTCGGCCGGCTCGGGAAGGGGATGGGCGGCGGCGCGGCGGCGGTCGAGGGCCTCGGGGGTGTGGTGGCGGCAGAAACGGTGGCCGTGGCGCGCGGGGCAGCGGCAGGGTTGGCCGCTGTCGAGGACGAAGGCGCAGTTCGGGGCACAGTGGGGGGCACAGTCGGGGGTCATGGGACGCTCCAAAAGGAAAAAGGACCGCGGGGAAAGCGGTCCTTTTCGGAATTTTTACTCTATAAGTTCAGAATATCATGCGGGGAGAATTAGAAGGCCAACTTTGATGGCTGGTAAGTGGCGTCGAATCAAGTGAAGTTACTTTGGATAAGTGGTGGAAAGTTGACAAAAGGCAGCCAGCGGCCAGTAGTCAGTAGGGAGTAGCCAGTAGGGAGTAGCCAGAGGCCAGTAGGGAGAAGCCAGTAGCCAGTAGCCAGTGGCTGGTAGCCAGTGGCCGGTAGCCAGTAGGGAGAAGCCAGTAGCCAGTAGCCAGTGGCTGGTAGCAGTGGCCGGTAGCCAGTAGGGAGTAGCCAGTAGCCAGTAGGACTGGTCGCATAACAGGGAAGGCGTGCTGCTTCCGTCGACACGCTGGGGATGGCGGGAAATGAGCCAGGGGAGATTTCCGGGGCACTTTTCCCAAAATGGGACTGCGAAGGAACTTTCGGAACGGGAAGCAAGGTGATTTGTCTGGACGATCATAGGGCTGGAGGCTTT
>JASHPM010000010.1 GCA_030038115.1 Acidobacteriaceae bacterium
CAGCCAGCGGTCTCTCTGGCCGAGGCTCGTTCGCGGCGAACACCGATTGAGTGGCGTGCGGAAGACATCGCGGTTCCGTCGTTCACGGGAGTGCGGGTTCTCGACAATTTCCCGCTGGCCGAGCTGCGCGAGTTTATCGACTGGAGCCCGTTCTTCCACACCTGGGAACTGAAGGGGATTTATCCACGCATCCTGGAGGACGAGAAGCAGGGAGCGCAGGCGCGGCAGCTGTTTTTGGAGGCGCGGGTCCTGCTGGACCGCATCATCGAAAGGAACCTGCTGACCGCGCGCGGCGTGTACGGATTCTTCCCCGCGAATGCGGTGGGGGATGACGTCGAGTTGTACGCGGAGGGCTCACGCACGACCGTCCACGAGCGGCTGCATTTCCTGCGCCAGCAGGCAAACCGGGAAGGCAGCGAGCCGTGCCGCTCGCTGGCCGACTACATTGCGCCCAAAGATACGGGCCTCAAGGACACTATCGGCGCGTTTGCAGTAACCAGCGGGATTGGTCTGCGGGAACTGGTGGAGGAATTCAAAGCGCAGCATGACGACTACAACGCGATCATGGCCGAGGCGCTTGCCGATCGGCTTGCAGAAGCGTTCGCGGAGTGCCTGCACCAGCGCGTGCGCCGGGAATGGGGCTACGGCTGCGCCGAGCATCTGAGTTCCGCCGACCTGATCGCGGAGAAGTATCGCGGGATCCGGCCGGCGCCCGGCTACCCGGCCTGCCCGGACCACACGGAAAAAGGCACGATCTGGCGGCTGCTTGACGTGGAAGCGAATACCGGGATGAAGCTGACGGAGTCGTTTGCGATGTGGCCGGGGTCGAGCGTGAGCGGGCTGTATTTTGCGCATCCGGAGTCGCGCTACTTCACCGTTGGGAAAATCGACCGCGACCAGGTGGTTGATTATCGCGAGCGCAAGGGCATGAGTCTTGCCGAAGTGGAACGCTGGCTTGGGCCGAACCTGAACTACGAGGGAGTAGCCAGCAGGGAGTGGCCAATAGCTATCCGGCCTTCTTGAGGGCCGCAGGCTTCTTTGCTTTTTTTGCGGCGGGCGGGTTGGCCTGGGACTTCATGGCGGCTTCGCGCATGGGCTTCTCGTGAAGCAGGAGTTCGATGGAGCGCAGTTGCGCGTTCGAGTAGAACCAGCGCTGCATCGCGTTGTCCTCAAGCAGATTGAGCAGGCCGACGATGCACATGCCCTGGTGGTGGGCCATCCATTCGCGCACAGCCTCCGGCTTGCTGCCGGTGAAGTCGATGGCCTCGTAGAAGCCGTAGGCGCCGGTGCAACCCTCGCTGGCCATGCGGCGGAGGTTGCGAATGGAGGCGGCGGGTTCGACGTTGAGCGCGAGGAATGTGGAATAGGGTGAGATGACAGGGCCGGCGGTCGCGTCCCATTTGAGCGCGATTTGCGGAACGCCCCAGGCCTGGTAGTGGTAGTGGCCCTGATCGGTCCTGGCGGCGTAGCCGGACTCGGAGATGCCCCACACAGGCAGGTTATGGGCGCGGGCAAAGGCGCGCTGGATTTCGACCGCGCCGCGAAGAGATTTAGAGAGCAGCGTGTCGGGATAGCTGCGCATCCAGAGCGCGGGCATGAGGTATTCGAACATGGTGCCCGTCCAGGAGAGCAGGACCGAGCAGCCATACGCCTGGGTGTGCACGCGCGACATCTTGAACCAGCCCTGCTGCGAGAGCTCGCCGCGCGCCACGGCGATGTAAGTGGCGATGCGTGCTTCGGAAGCGAGCATGTCATAGCAGGCCCAGTGAATCTTACCGGTTGAAAACTCGTAGCCGATGGAGAGCAGGAGGCGGTCTTTGTTGACGAGGAAGGCGAAGTCGGTCTCGTCGGCGAGGCGTCCGGCTTCAGAGGAGACGAGGCGGAGACTTTCGACGAGAGCGTCGAGCCGATCGCGGGCGGCGACGAGCTGAAGGCGCAGCTTTTCAATCAAGGCCGCGGGTTCGGCAAACTCGGGCATGGGCCGAGGGCGCGTGAGGCGCTGCTCGAGAACAGCGGCGTACCTGGCTAAGTCTTCGAGGCTCGGAAGCGGCAGCGCACTGGGAACGGCCGGCTCAGGGACAGGATGGAGCGCTGGGTCGACGGAAGGCTTATCGAAAAGGGCGCTCTGCAGCGATGCGTATTCCGGTTTGAGCCACGGGAGGTAATCGTCAATCAGCGCGGCGATGGCCTGGATGCGAGAGCGCGTTTCGTTTGACCACCAGAGGACTTCGTCAAGCGAGGGCTCGGTGTAAGGTTTCAGATCGGTGAAGGCGGCCTGGGTTTCGGGCGAGAGAACCCACGCGAGCCAGGCATCGGAATCGGTAATGCCCACGGGAGCGCGCAGCGAAGCCAGCGGCTCAGGCAGATCCTTCAGGGACTCGAGCAAGCGCAGGTGCGTGTCGAGGCCGGCGAAGAGGCGCGGGTCGAGCAGCGGGCGCTTCAGCAGCTCGAGGGTGCCGGTCTTCAGCGTGTAGAGCGATGCGACGAGATTGCCGCTGTCGACGGAGGAGACGGTGATGGGGTGCAGAGGTTCGAGCGAATCCGTGGTGTACCAGTTGTAGAGATGTCCGCGGTAGAGAGGCAGCCTGGACATGGTGGCGTAGCTACGGTGCATGAGGTCGGCGAATTCCGGCACGGTGAGAAAGCCAAATTCGCAGGCGGCCTGACGCGCGTTGAAGAGCAGGCCGAGGTTGGTGGGCGAAACACGAGCCGCCTCAAAGAGGCCGTCCTCTTCGACGTTGTCGGGGATGAGGTAGTTGTGGCGCGCGCCGCCGAATTCATGGAAAAAGCGCCAGACGCGCAGCGCGTACTCGCGAAGGAAGAGATAGTCGTCGCGCTGGAGTTGCTGGCGCGGTTCGCGGGGCGGCTTGTCGAGCCATCGCGTGATGTCGCGCTCGAATCCCCAGAGGATGAGGATGGGCGCCGCGGGCAACAGCGCAAGCGGATGGAAGACGCCGACGACCAGAGCCAGCAGCGCGGAGAGGATGGGGGTAAAGGAGAGGTAGCGGTCGACGGCGGAAGCGCCGCGCCGCGATGCTTCGGCTTCGGCGGCGGTCTCCCATTCCAGCAGGCGCTGACCGGTGACGAAGCGGCGAACCATGGCGCGAACGATGGCGTCGATGGCCATCATGGTCTGGTGGGGAAGAAACGCCAGGGTGAGCAGCGTGGTGGCGAGGGCCTGCTGGAATCCGCCGAAGACATCCTGGTCGGCGCCCTCCTTTTCTACGGCGAGGGATCGGCCGAGACCGAAGAGGAGCTGAATAACAGGAGGCACGAAGAGGATGAAAAGCGTGACCAGGGTCCAGTAGACTGCGCCTCCGGGAAGGCCGAGCCATCCGGCGACGAGGAGGACCATGGTTGCGGGCTCGACGAGGGAACGGCGCAGGTTGTCGAGGATTTTCCAGCGGGAGATGGTGGAGATGGGGTTGCGGACAAATTTGCCGGATTCATCGGGGACGCGCGAGAAGAGCCACTGCGCGATCTGCCAGTCGCCGCGCACCCAGCGATGCTTGCGGCGCGTGAAGGCGCTGTAGTGCGACGGATAGTCGTCGATGACTTCGATGTCGGTGGCCAGACCGGCGCGCGCGTAGGCGCCCTCAATGAGGTCGTGGCTAAGCAGGGCATTGCGTGGAAAGCGCTTTTCCAGCACGGCGTGGAGCGTGGCGATTTCGTAGATGCCTTTGCCGGTGAAGCTGCCTTCGGAGTAGAGGTCCTGATAGACGTCGGAGATGGCGCGCGTGTAGATGTCGAAGCCGGTTTGGCCGGAGTAGATGGAGGCCATGCGCGACTGCGCGGCGGAGTGGACGCTGACGCCAACGCGCGGTTGCAGGATGCCGTAGCCCTCTGTGACGATGCGGCGGTCGGGATCGATGACGGCGCGGTTGAGTGGATGCATCATCGCGCCCACCATGGCATGCGCGGCGCCGCGGGGCAGCTGCGTGTCGGAATCCAGGGTGATGATGTAGTGCACGCGCTGGAGCATGCTGGTGCCGCCGGCCTTCACGGGGAAGGCGTCATAGGAGCCCATGAGGAGGTTGTTGAGGTCGAGCAGCTTGCCGCGCTTGCGCTCCCAGCCCATCCAAACGCCCTGGCGCGCGTTAAAGATGCGAAGGCGATGAAGCAGCAGGAAGGAGCCAACCTTGCGCTCGGCCGATTTGGTTGAGCCGTGGTAGCGGTCGTTCAGCTCGCTGATGAGGTGGACGGCGAGGTCCACCAGCGGATCGCTGTCGTTTTCGCGCGGGCGGCTGACGGAATCGGGCAGATCGGTGAGCAGCGCGAAGTGGAGATTGGGATCGGGATTGGCGAGGCAGCGGACTTCGAGATCCTGCACCAGCTTGCGGACCTGGTTCTCGTTCAGGAGCAGAGTGGGGACGGCCACCAGCGTGGTGTAGTCGGCGGGGATGCCGCCGGTAAGGTCGATTTTGGGCAGCGGCAACGGGCGAAAGACCGAGGAGATGGTGTTGTTGACCAGATCTATGGCGCCCTGGGTTGCGGGAATGAGCAGGAGCAGGAAGGCTACGGTGAGTCCGCCGAAGATGGGGTAGTTCGGAACCAGGGGCAGAAGCGCGGCTGCGATCAGGATGACGGTGAGGACTTCGATGCCGCCAATATAGAAATCATCGGCGTTGCGGTGCAGCGCGGAGCGGACGCGATCGATGAGGCGGGGATGGTAGCCGATCCGCGCCTTCAGCTCTTCGAATCCGCGATCGATGAGGTAATAGCCGACGTGGGCGCGGCGCAGATGGGCGCGGGAGTCGGCGACGGGCTGCTGCCTGGCCGCCGCAGCGAGCTGAATGGCGTGACGAGCGACTTCGGTCTCGGTGCATTCGGAATAGCGCGCGATGCGGGAGACCTGCTTGCGGTAGACTTCGCGGCTGTCGAAGTCCATGTGCGGATAAGCCTCGGCCGGATCTTCGCGCAGGGTGGCGTCGAAGACCACGAGCGGCTCCATAACGAAGAACCAGTCAACATAGGCGATTTCGCGCAGCGACTGGATGCGGGTGGTGAGGAGTTTGGCGAAGGCGGGATGGGCGGCAGGGCCTTCGAAGTGCGGCGCTGCATGGGGAAAGGAGAGGGCTTCGAGGCGCGCCGCGGCCTGCTCGAGGATCTGCTCCAGAAGAGTGAAGCGCAGAGCGACGGGCAGCACCCACAGCTCTTCGAGCAGCAGAGGGTCGGCGCGCTGCAGCTCGTCGAGGTAGATGCGGAGGGCATCGGCGTTCCAGATGGAACCGCTGGCGGCCAGATACGCTGCCGCAACGGTAATGGCGCGGGGTTCCTCACGATGATCGCCGGAGACAGCGTGGGGCAGGCGGCGCAGTTTGCGGCGAACGGTACGGAGCTCGGCGAGGACGGAGCGCATCATGCGCGGATTTTCGCGGATTTCGAGCAGCGGCTCGGGTCCTGGCCAGCCTTCGGCCGGCAGCTGATCGAGCTCATTGAAGAGCGCGTCGAGATGGCGGCGAGCGGCTTCCACGCGCGCGTCGAACGCGGCGAGATCCCTCGAGCCGTGGACGGCAGCCCAGCGATGTGTGTCTTCTCGTGCGGCAGCGCGGAGCTTGTCGGGCACCAGACCGGCTTCCCGCAAGCGCTGTTCGTTGATCATCGTCACCTGGTCCGTCATAACACAGCTCCGCTTTCCCCGCGCGGGAATGGGCTAGCGATAACTCGCTGCCTGCATTTCGAACATCTCCGCGTACTGGCCGCCCAGCGCCATCAGTTGCTGGTGGGTTCCTTCTTCGACAAGACGCCCCCCCGCAAGAACTACGATGCGGTCGGCCATGCGTACCGTTGAGAAGCGGTGGGAAATGAGCAGAGCCATCTTGCCCGCGGTCAGCTCGGCGAAGCGCTGGAAAACCTCCAGCTCGCTCTTTGCATCCAGCGACGCGGTCGGTTCGTCGAGGATGAGCAGTTGCGCGTCGCGCAGGTAGGCGCGAGCGAGGGCGATCCGCTGCCACTCGCCGCCGGAGAGATCGAGTCCGGTGACGAAGCGGCGGCCAAGCATCTGATCGTAGCCACCGGGAAGCTTCCTGACGACCTCGGCGGCGAGGCTTTTCTGCGCGGCCAGCGCAATGTCCTGGTCGCTGTGCGGAACTTCGACCTGGCCGATGCCAATGTTGTCGCGGACGGTCATTTCATAGCGCATGAAATCCTGAAAGATGACGCCCATCTCGCGATGCAGGTCGTCGAGGGAGTATTCGCGCAGGTCGACGCCGTCGAGAAGGATCTGGCCTTCGGTCGGATCGTAGAGGCGCGTGATGAGCTTGACGACGGTCGTTTTGCCCTGGCCATTTTCACCGATGAGCGCGATGCGCTGGCCGGGCTCGATGGTGAAATTGAAGTTCCTGAGCACGCGCCGCTCGGTGCCGGGATAAGCGAAGGAGACATCGCGAAATTCGAAGCCGTGACGGATGGGTTTGGGCGCGGGCAAGGCGTTCGGTTTCGACCGCACCGTCGGCTGCATATCGAAAAACGCGATCAGGTCGGTGAGGAAGAGCGCCTGATCGGCGATGCCGGAGGCGATGGAGAAAACCTGCTGCAGGTTGGAGCTGGCCTGCTGGATGGCGATGGTGATCAGCGAGAAAGACGCGATGGAGTAGCGGCCGTGGACGGCTTCAACGATGGCATAGAGATAGCCGCCGTAGTAGCCGCAGGTGCCCAGCAGCGAGAGCAGTCCGCCGACGAACAGCTTTTTGCGGGACAGGGCGACGTTTTCGCCGTAAATCTGCTCGGAAAGGGTGGTGAAACGGCGGGTGAGGTAGTCGCCGAGATTGAAAAGCTTGAGTTCCTTGGCGGCTTCTTTGCTGCCGCCCACCATGCGCAGGTAGTCCATGACGCGCTTGACCGGGGTCTGGCGGAAATTCTTTGCGTAACCAAGGAAGGCGAAGTGAGTTTCCGCGAAGAACGATGGCGTGACGCCGACGATGAGCAGCAGCAGGAGCCAGGGCGAGTACCAGACCAGCTGGATGGACCAGACGAGAGTGGTGATGACCTGCTGAAAGAGGCGGCCCATTTGCTGGATCATGGCGAGGCGATCGGTGGCCTGGACGCGCGCCCGCTCGAGCCGGTCGTAGAAGTCCGGATCCTCGTAAGTGGTGAGGTCGAGGCGCGCCGCCTGGCGCATGACGCGAACACTGACATAGTGCGTGTAGCGGTCGGAGAGCAGGGAATCGGTGTAGTCGATGGCGCGGGACAGGGCGCCGTTGAGAAGGGCGAAAGCGACTTCGGCGGCGACGATCCACCAGAAATACACGGGCAGGGGCTGGTGATCGATGGCCTGCTTGACGCCGCCGATAATGCGCGAGGCGGCAAAGCCGATGGCCCACGGCGTGAAGGCGACCAGCAGACGCAGGATTAATCCCCATGTAACAACGGCGGGACCAGATTCCCAGAGAATGCGCAGGACCGGCGGCACGTTGCGCAGGGCTCGTATTCGATCGCCCCACGCGCTGTGGGCACTGGAATTACCGTTGCCGCTCATGGAATCACAAGAGGAGTTGTGGAGAAGAACAATGGCGCGAGAGCCACGCCAGGGTAGTAGGTTGGATGCGGTCGCATCGAGCGCAAGTTGTTACCAATTAGTTCGATAGTACCCTGGTGGACGGGCCTGCGCGGCGCCTCACGGACCGTTGGAGTAACGGGGCTTTCCTCAGGCGCGGGCTCAGAATAGCGGGTTTGCCTGGTGCCGGGCGTGGCCGCCATCCCATTTTTGCGACCATTTGGCGGGTTGACTCGTCCTTAATGTCATTGTCGCGGCGGAATCAGAGTTCGTCCGGACGTCTGCCGCGCACCCGGTTCCAGGCGTAATGATGGTGTTTCTGGCTTCGGGAAGGAGCAGTTCGCGGCGGTGATAAACTCCGGATTTGGTGCGAGTTTTCGATTATCGCCAACTCCTCCAGGCGACCACGCTGTTCTCCCTCGGGAAATTCCACTTTGAACGAATAAGACCGACACAACAGAAGACGACCTAACAGAAGATGAGCTCTCAACCTTCCGCTTCGATTGCGCCGCCGGATCATCAGCAGCCCCCGTCCACCACTCCTCCCACCCGGAAGCGCCGCCACCGCTGGATCTGGGCGGTGATTCTGATTGCTTTTGGGTTGCTCTTTTACTGGGTGATTACAACCCAGCGCAAGAGCCAGCAAGCGGCGATGGGCGGCGGACGGCGCGGCATGATGGCGGGCGTGCCGGTGCCGGTGGTTCCGGCAACGGCGAAAACGGGCAGCCTCGGCATTTATCTGAGCGCCATCGGGACGGTGACGCCGGTGTACATGGATTCGATCACGGCGCAGGTGACGGGCGTGATCACCGACGTGCATTATCGCGAGGGCCAGTATGTGAAAAAGGGCGATCCGCTGGTCGACATCGATGCGCGGCCTTACCAGGCGCAGCTGGTGCAGGCGCAGGGGGCTCTGGAGCGGGATCAGAATCTGCTGGCCGAGGCGCAGATGGACCTGACCCGCTATCAGCAGGCCTGGGCGAAGAATGCGATTCCGCGGCAGACCCTGGAGGACCAGGAAAAGCTGGTGCTGCAGGATCAGGGAACGGTGAAGGACGACGAAGGCACGGTGCAGTACGACCAGGTGCAGGTGGACTACTGCCACATCACGTCGCCGATTACGGGCCGCGTGGGTCTGCGGCTGATGGATCCCGGCAACCTGGTGACCGCGAACTCCACCACGACGCTGGTAGTGGTGACGCAGCTGCAGCCGATTACGGTGATTTTCACGCTGGCCGAGGACGACCTGGACCAGGTCCTAGCCCAGATGCGGAAGGGCAGGCAGCTGCCGGTGGATGCGTGGGACAGGAATAACACGACGAAGCTGGCCACCGGCAAGCTGATGACGATCGACAACCTGATCGACACCACCACAGGAACGGTGCATCTGCGCGCCCAGTTTCCGAACTCCGACGGCGCGCTTTTTCCGAACCAGTTTGTGAACACGCAGTTGCTGGTGAATACGCTCGACAATCAGATTCTGGTCCCGTCATCGGCCGTTCAGCATAACGGCGACACGGCGTTTGTGTATCTCATCAAGCCGGGTCCGGGAAAACCGAATGCCGCGCAGGGAGGCGGTAGCTCCACGCAGGGCGGTAACGCGAGTCCGCGTGGCGGCAGCCGGAAGGGCGGCGGAAACCCGAGCGGTGGCGCGGGCCAGGCCGGGAGCAATCAAGGCGGGGCAAAGGCTCAAAACCACGTCGAAATGCAGGTGGTGAAGACCGGGGCCACAGACAATGGGTGGACCGCAGTCGAGGGAATTGCGTCCGGGACCGTGGTGGCAAACAGCAGTTTTGACAAGCTGCAGGATCAATCGGACATCGTCATCTCCAAAGTCGGCATACCGGAGACACAAACCACGATTGCCGGTGAAGGCAACGCTCCGTGAGTCCGTCTCGCCCATTCATTCTGCGGCCGGTGGCGACTTCGCTGCTGATGGCCGCAATTCTGCTGGTGGGCATCGTTGCGTTCACGCAGCTGCCGGTGTCGGCGCTGCCTGAAGTCGATTATCCGACGATCCAGGTGCTGACCTTTTATCCCGGCGCCAGCCCGGATGTGACGGCGACCACGATTACCGCGCCGCTGGAGCGGCAGTTCGGCGAGATGCAGGGGCTGAGCCAGATGACCTCGACGAGCGCGGGCGGTGTGTCGGTCATCGTGCTGCAGTTCAACCTTTCGCTGTCGATCGACGTGGCCGAGGAAGAAGTGCAGTCGGCGATCAACGGCGGGCAGTCGTTCCTGCCGTCGGATCTGCCGGTCCCGCCGGTTTACAACAAGACCAATCCCGCGGACGCGCCCATTCTGACCATGGCCATCACCTCGGATTCGATGCCGCTGTCGGATGTGGAAGATCTGGTGGATACGCGGCTGGCGCCAAAGATTTCCCAGATCAGCGGCGTTGGACTGGTGAGCATCAGCGGCGGCCAGAAGCCGGCAGTCCGCATTCAGGTCAATCCGGTACAGCTTTCCTCTTACGGCCTGAACATGGAGGACGTACGCACAGCGCTGGTGAGCACCAGCGTGAATTCCGCGAAAGGGAACTTCGATGGGCCGCGGCAGGACTACCAGATCGATTCCAACGACCAGATCACCGACGCGGCGGACTATGCGAATGTCGTAGTTGCCTATAGCAATGGCGCGCCCGTGTTCGTTCACGATGTCGCCAACGTGATCAACGGCGTGGAGAACACCAGGCAGGCCGCATGGATGGGATCGTCGTCGGACGATACCCTGACGCCGGCCATCATTCTGAACATCCAGCGCCAGCCGGGCGCGAACACCATCACGGTGGTGAAGAGCATCCAGAAGATCCTGCCGCAGCTGGAGACGAATCTGCCAGCGTCGATTCGGGTGCACACGCTGACCGACATGACCACCAGCATCCAAGCATCGGTGAATGACGTTGAGTTCGAGCTGATGCTGACCGTCGGTCTGGTGGTGCTGGTCATCTTTCTATTCCTGCGCAGCCTGTATGCCACGATTATTCCCAGCGTGGCGGTGCCGCTCTCGCTGGTGGGCACGTTTGCGGCGATGTACCTGCTGGGGTACAGCCTGGACAATTTGTCGCTGATGGCACTGACCATTTCCACCGGATTTGTGGTGGACGATGCCATCGTGATGATCGAGAACATATCGCGCTTCCTCGAAGAGGGCATGACGCCGCTGGAGGCGGCGCTGACCGGGGCGGAGCAGATCGGCTTCACCATCATTTCACTGACCGTGTCGCTGATTGCGGTGCTGATCCCGCTTCTCTTCATGGGCGATGTAGTGGGGCGGCTGTTCCGGGAATTTGCCGTGACGCTGGCGGTGACCATCGTGATTTCAGCGGTAGTGTCGCTGACCCTGACGCCGATGATGTGCTCGCGCATCTTACGCCACAACCCGGAAGAGCAGCAGACACGCTTCTATCGCGCTTCGGAGCGTGCGTTCCACAACATGATCGACTTTTACGGGCGCACGCTGCGAGTTGTGCTGCGCTTCCAGGGAATCACGCTGCTGGTGGCGCTGGCCACACTGGTGCTGACCGTCTTTCTGTACATCGTCATCCCCAAGGGGTTCTTCCCGGTGCAGGACACCGGGGTGATTCAGGGCATCTCGCAGGCGCCACAGGATGTTTCGTTCAGCGCGATGGCGGAGAAACAGCAGCAGCTGGCGGACATCATCCTGAAGGATCGGGCCGTGGAGAGCCTTTCATCCTTTATCGGCGCCGACGGGATCAACACGACGCTGAACAGCGGGCGCATCTCCATCAACCTGAAGCCGCTGGACGAGCGTGTCCCCAGTGGCATCAGCGCGTCCGACGTCATCCGCAGGCTGCAGAACAAACTCGCCGGCGTGACGGGCATGCACCTCTATATGCAGCCAGTGCAGGACATCACGGTGGACGACCGTGTGAGCCGCACGCAGTATCAGTACACGCTGGAAGATCCGGATACGAATGAACTGAACCAGTGGACGAACAAGTTTGTGGCGCAGCTGAAGAAACTGCCGGAGCTGGAGGACGTGGCCACAGATCAGCAGACGGGTGGGAGAGCAGTGTCGCTGATGATCGATCGCGTGACCGCTTCGCGGCTGGGAATTGCGCCGACCACCATCGATAACACACTGTACGACGCGTATGGGCAGCGGGAGATCAGCACACTGTATACGCAGCTCAATCAGTATCACGTGGTGCTGGAGACCGCCCCACAGTGGGGACAAGATCCGGCTAACCTGGGCGATCTGTACATCCAGAGCAATGCGTCCTCGGGCGCCAGCGGCGCGGGCGCGGTGACGTCGTTCTCCTCCTCCGCGTCGGCCTCGGCAGGATCGAACGCCACAACGACCGCGGTAAAATACACGCCGTCGTCGGCTGTGGTCACTACGCCGGCTACGGTGCTGGCGGGAACCACGAGCACACAGGGGACGTCCTCGGCGAGCGCGGGCACCACAGCGGGAACGACTCCCAACACAACAACGGCCAGCGTGGGCGCGGCCGCGATTCCCCTGGGCGCATTCACGCACGCCACCACCACGACGGAGTCGCTGTCGATCAACCACCAGGGGCAATTTCCTTCGGTGACGGTGTCGTTCAACCTGGCGCCCAACGCATCGCTGGGGACGGCGATCTCCGATATCGACAAAGCGGCCGATGAGCTGAATTTTCCCGCGAGCCTGCAGTCGTCATTCCAGGGGACGGCGGCCGCCTTCAAGAATTCGCTCTCGAATGAAGCGTTGCTGATCCTGGCGGCGCTGGTCGTGGTTTACATCGTGCTCGGTGTTCTGTACGAGAGCTTCATTCACCCGGTCACGATTCTTTCCACGCTGCCTTCGGCCGGGGTGGGCGCGCTGCTGGCGCTGATGATGTTCCGCCAGGACCTGAGTGTGGTGGCTATCATCGGCATCATCCTGCTGATCGGCATCGTGAAGAAGAACGGCATCCTGATCGTGGACTTCGCGCTCGAAGCGGAGCGGGAACACGGCAAGGATTCGACAGAAGCCATTTTCGAAGCCTGTCTGCTGCGCTTCCGGCCCATCATGATGACGACCATGGCGGCACTGCTGGGCGGCTTGCCGCTGGCGCTGGGCACCGGTCTCGGATCGGAGCTGCGGCGGCCCCTGGGCATCGCCATGGTGGGAGGTTTGCTGCTGAGCCAGATTCTGACGCTTTATACGACGCCGGTCATCTATATCTTCTTCGATCGCATCGGTCAGAGGATCTCCGGCAGGCGCCCGTCCCAGAGGGCTGCCCAACCCGCGGGCACATCGATACCGAATCCTGAGGAGACGCATCCGTGAGCTTCTCCTGGACCTTCATCCGCCGGCCGGTCGGGACCACGCTGCTGACGATCGCGGTCGCGATCGCCGGGGCGATTGGGTTCATGGTGCTGCCGGTGGCGCCGCTGCCGCAGGTGGATTTTCCCACGATCAATATCCGCACCAGCCTGCCCGGCGCCAGCGCGGCGATTATGGCGGCCTCAGTGGCGACGCCGCTGGAGCGGCAACTGGGCCACATCGCGGGCATCACGGAGATGACTTCGTCGAGCTCGCTGGGCAGCACGTCGATTACGCTGCAGTTCGACCTGAGCCGGAACATCGATGGGGCGGCGCGCGATGTGCAGGCCGCCATCAACGCGGCGCGGACGTATCTGCCGGCGAACCTGCCGAGCAACCCCAGCTACAACAAGTCCAACCCGGCGGATGCGCCGATCATGATTCTCGGCCTCACATCGAAGAAATACGACGTCACCAAGGTCTACGATCTGGCGTCGACGATCCTGGAGCAGCGGCTCTCGCAGATTCAGGGCGTGGGGACGATCTTCGTGGGCGGCGGCGCGACGCCCTCGGTGCGCGTGGAGGTGGATCCGACCAAACTGGAGAGCTTTGGACAGACCCTGGGCAGCGTACAGTCCGTTTTGAGTTTGCAGAACGCGCATGAGCCGCGGGGACAGCTCTCCAACGGCGCCGTGACCGCCGATATCATCACCAACGATCAGATATCGGATGCGGCCGACTACCGGCCACTCGTCGTCGGCTATCACAACGGGTCGGCGGTGCGCCTGTCGGACGTGGCCGGGGTCTATGACTCGACGCAGAACATTCGCACGGCCGGCTACATGGATGGCACGCGGGCCGTCTTCATCATTATCTTCCGCCAGCCGGGCGCAAACATCATCCAGACCAACGACGCCATTCAGGCGCAGCTGCCATTTTTGACGGCGGTGCTGCCGCAGGGCATCAAGGTTACGACGGTTCTGGATCGGACCACGACGATTCGAGCTTCGGTGGCGACCGTCGAGCGGACGCTGATGTTTTCGGTGGTGCTGGTGGTGCTGGTGGTCTTTGTCTTTCTGCGCAGCCCCCGCGCCACGTTGATTCCCAGTGTCGCTGTGCCGGTTTCTCTCATCGGAACATTCTCGGTGATGTATCTGCTGGGATTCAGCATCGACAATCTTTCGCTGATGGCGCTGACCATCGCCACAGGATTTGTGGTCGATGACGCGATTGTGGTGATGGAGAACATCACGCGGCATCTGGAAAGCGGCATGCCGGCGTTCAACGCGGCGCTGGTGGGCGCGCGGGAAATCGGCTTCACGGTGTTTTCCATCAGCATGTCGCTGATCGCCGTGTTTATTCCCATTCTCATGATGGGCGGGATTATCGGGCGTCTTTTCCGCGAATTTGCGATCACGCTTTCGGTGGCGATCGTCGTTTCCATGGTCATCTCGCTGACGACCACGCCGATGATGTGCGCGCACCTGCTGAAGCATCAGGAGAAGGGCGACAAGCATAACATCTTCTACCGGGCGAGTGAGAAATTCTTCAATGGAATGCTGTCGGTCTACCGGCATTCACTCACGTGGGCGCTCGATAATCCGGTGCTGATTCTGATTGTGCTGGCCCTTACGATTGCGCTCAACGTGGTGGTGATCTACAGGATCCCCAAGGGATTTTTCCCGCAGCAGGACACAGGGGCCATTGTGGGCGGCGTGCAGGGACCGCAGGATGCTTCCTTTGCGTTCATGAACTATTCAGTCAAGACGCTGGTAAAAGTGATCCAGGCAAATCCAGCGATTGCGCATGTGAACGCTTATACCGGAGGCAACGGGGCGAGCAACGGAGGATTCATTTACATCGCTCTGAAGCCTCTTGGCAACGGCAAAAACGGGACCCGCAGGGACAGCGCCATGCAGGTGATCAATGAACTGCGCGAACCCATGAACCGGCTACCGACTGCATCGGCGTTTCTGCAGCCAGTGCAGGATTTGCGGATTGGCGGGCGATCCAGCAGCGCGCTCTATCAGTACACCATTCAGTCGGACAATATTCCGGATCTGGCGAAGTGGGGACCGATCCTGCTGGCGAACATGAAGAAGCTGCCAGGATTAGAGGATGTGAACACCGACCAGCAAAACGGCGGGCTGGAGGAAATGCTGGACTACGATCGCGTCACGGCGGCGCGGCTGGGCCAGACCCCGCAGACGCTCGATTCATCGCTCTACAGCGCGTTTGGCCAGTCGGAAGTATCGGTGATTTACACGCAGCTCAATCAGTACTACGTGGTGATGGAAGTGGCTCCGCAATACTGGGCGTCCCCGGATGGATTGAAGGACATCTGGCTGACGAGCGGCGGGTCTTCGGGCGGCGCCGGCATCAACGCCATCAGTCCGCTCGCCACGATGACCACGGCCAGTACTAACACTACCCCGCTGCAGGTGAACCACACGGGGCTGTTCCCTTCGGTCACGGTGTCGTTCAATCTGGCCAACGGCATGTCGCTGAGCGACGCCACGCGGGAAGTCAGCCAGATGGAAACGAAGCTCGGCATGCCTTCCACGGTGCGAGGCTTCTTTGCGGGAACGGCACAGGCGTACCAGTCTTCGCTGGCGACGGAAAAGTATCTGGTGATCACCGCGGTGCTGGCGGTTTACATCGTGCTGGGCATTTTGTATGAGAGCCTGGTGCACCCGTTCACGATTCTTTCCACACTGCCCTCGGCCAGCATCGGCGCCATGCTGGCGCTGATGATCTTCAACATCGATCTCAACGTCATCTCCATCATTGGGATCATTCTGCTGATCGGGATTGTGAAGAAGAACGCCATCATGATGATCGATTTTGCGCTGATGGCGGAGCGCGAGGAGCAGAAATCCACGCACGACGCCATTTTTGAGGCCTGCATGCTGCGTTTCCGTCCCATCATGATGACCACGATGGCGGCCATCTGCGGCGCGCTGCCGCTGGCATTCGGTACAGGCACCGGATCCGAGCTGCGCCGGCCGCTGGGAATTACGATTGTGGGAGGGTTGCTGCTGAGCCAGCTGATCACGCTGTACACCACGCCGGTCGTCTACCTGACTTTGGACCGCCTGCGCCTGTGGATGACAGGCAGGGCCCACGACACATTCCGGCCGGAGATTGAAGGAGCCACGTCATGAACAGAAGGACGAGCGCGATCATGATGGGGAAGCGCAACCGGACGCCGGCCGCCGCCGGCGGTGCTCTGGCGCTGCTGGCTGGGCTGACCGGGTGCATGGTGGGGCCGAAGTACCACGCGCCAGCGCCGCCCCAGGTGACTGCTGCGAACTACAAAGAGTCGACGGTGAACTTCCAGGACCAGCCGGGATGGAAGGTAGCCAGTCCTCAGGACGCGATGTTGCGCGGCAACTGGTGGGAGGTGTTCCAGGAGCCGGAGCTGAACGCGCTGGAAGAGCAGCTGAACATCAACAACCAGAGCATCAAAGAATCATTCGCGCAGTACATGGAGGCGCGTGCGCTGATTGCCGAAGCGCGGTCGCAGTACTGGCCGACGATCACGCTCGGTCCCAGCTGGAGCCGCTCACGAACCTCTTCCAACCAGCGGGTTTCTTCCTCAGCCACCACCGGAAACACGACGTCGCTCTGGACAGTACCGCTCGATGTGTCGTGGACTCCGGATTTCTGGGGTAAGATCCGGAACGAGGTGCGCGAAGCGCAGTATGCGGCCCAGGTCAGCGCGGCGGATCTGGAAGTCGAGAAGCTTACCGAGCAAGCCTCGCTGGCCGAGTACTACTTCGAGATTCGCGGGCAGGATGAGCTTCAGGTGATCCTGAACCAGACCGTCGACGCCGATCAGAAAGCACTGGATGCCAACCAGGGCGCGTATGACGCGGGGACCGGCGATTACATCTCGGTCGTCGAGGCGCGGGCAACCCTGAAAGCGGCACAGTCGTCGGCCACCAATGTGGGCCTGCTGCGCGCGCAGTACGAACACGCGATTGCGGTGCTGCTGGGCAAGGTGGCGACGGACTTTTCGATTCCTGTGAAGCCGATGATCTACACGCCGCCGCCAATTCCGACGGGGGTGCCGTCACAGCTTGTGGAACGACGCCCGGACGTTGCCGCCGCGGAGCGCACTCTGGCCGAGGCCAACGCCACCATCGGCATCGGCTATGGAGCGTTCTTTCCCCAGGTGACGATTTCTGCCGACGGCGGCTACGAGAGCGCGACGCTGAAGCACCTCTTCGACTGGCCGAGCCGCATCTGGTCGATCGGGCCGTCGGCTTCGCAGGTGATCTTCGATGGAGGGTTGTATCGCGCCGAGCTGCATCAGTATGAGGCTGCTTACAATGCCGACCTGGCATCGTATCGACAGACTTCGCTGACCGCATTCCAGCAAGTGGAAGATGCCCTGGCCGGCACGCGGATCTATTCGCAGCAGATTCTTCAGCAGCAGGACGCGGTGAAAGCGTCACAGGATTTCCTGAATCTCGAAATGCAGCGTTACAACACCGGTGTGGATCCCTATGTCGATGTTGTGACCGCGCAGACCACGCTGCTCGGCGATCAGCAGGCGCTCAATTCGCTGCAGGTATCGGAGATGATGTCGGCGGTCGAGCTGGTACAGGCGCTGGGCGGGGGATGGGATCTCTCGCAGCTGCCCACCCCCTCGCAGGTGAGCGCAAAGGTGCCTGGCAGCGCATACGCGCTGCAGAAGTGATTTTTCGGAGCGCCGGGAAATTGGAGCGCGGGGAAATTAAGGTCCACCGTCGGTGTCTGTAGCATCAGGTTCGCACGCAACACGGAAGGGATCGTCACCGATCTGCAGATGACGAAGCCGCAGCCACACGGGGAGAGCCAATGCCGTCGACCACTCGTCCGGTTTCCGATGCCGCTCTGGCGCAATCGCTCGCGAAGCTTTGGCCGCATCGGCTGCACGAATCCAGCTGGCTGAAGAATGCTTGCTGTGCGATGCACCTGCACCGGTGGGCGCAACTGGATCTGAGCCGACACGCGCCGGG
>JASHPM010000115.1 GCA_030038115.1 Acidobacteriaceae bacterium
GGAGAGATGGCCATGCCGTAATCCGCGGCGTCCGTGGTTTTAGGAGTGAGGACGGAGTTGATCTGAGCCAACGCGCCGGTACTGCTGTTGAAGCTCATGGTGTAAATGCCGGCGGTGCCGCAGGAGACAAAGACGTAGTCGCCATTGGGCGTAATTTCGAGATCATTGGCGGGGATGGAGGCGTTGAGCGTGACCACCGAGGAGCTGATGGAAGTTAAAAGGCCGCCGCTGCCGATCTGGAAGACGTAGGCTTCCCCGGCAAAGCTATCCGCCCCCAGCAGCCATTTGCCGGTGGGGTCCACGCGCAGCACCGCGGGCGAGACGCCGGTCGCGACCGGGGCTCCGCTGTTCCCGAGGGTGAGAGCTCCGTTGGAACCAATCGTGTAAACGTAGATGCCGCCGGCCGCGCTGCCCATGTAGAGATAGCTGTCGCTGGGGGTGACGGCCAGAGCGGTGGGTTCGAGGGCGACGTTCCAGGGCGCGCCGGATATGACGCTGAGCGCGCTGTTGGCGAGGACAAAGCCGGCGATAGCGGGAGGGTCGGTCCCGAGATTACCAGCGTAGAGATAATCGCCGAATGTGGAACCGGAACCTCCGCTTCCGCCGCTTCCGCCGCCCCCCCCGCCGCTGGTCAGTGGGGGAAAGAATTTGCCGCAACCGTACAGCGCGAGCAAACACGCCACCGGAACGGCAAACCACAACCGCCTGCGGCGAACCTTCCAAGAACTCATTCCCAACCTCACCCACTATGGTACTGCTCGACGTCGTCCGGCATCCCTATAGACGCAATCCAGCCACGCCGCGCTCCACCGCATCCGGCCGAATCAGTTTGGTCCCGTGCCCAGCGTGCGCCACCCCAGATGGATCAGGCCCGGTATCTGCTGCAGCTCCTCGAGAATCGGCGGTAGTCCCGCAGAGGCGTGTCTCGATGGCCAGCGTACATCGCAACGGATCCGCTGCCGCTGCTGTGCCGGTGAATGCTCCACAGAGAGCGACCTGATGCGGAAATGTGCGGCCTCGAGCCGCGCCCGCAACTGCCTGGGCGCAACCGCCGACTCCGCGCTGATCACAATCAGCGTCGCCGGCTGATACTCCTCCAGCCTGCGCTCCAGCCAGCGCAGGGCCGTCAGCGCGAGATAGCCGAGGACCGTCGACACGCAGCCCAGAATCAGCTGGCCGCCCCCGAGACAGAGGCCGACGACGGTCGCGAACCAGAGGGTGGCTGCGGTGGTGATGCCGAGCACCATATTGCCTTTTCTGACGATGGCGCCGGCGCCGATGAAGCCCACGCCGGTGAGAATACCCAGCGGGAGACGCATCAGGTCCATCACCGCGTAGGAATTGGGTGGCTTGCCGTTGGTGGGGATCAGCAAATTCATCTGGATCATGGCGATCGATGCTGCCATGGTGACCAGAAGCGTGGTGCGCAGACCGGCCGGGTGGCCGTTGCGGCTGCGCTCCATACCGAGAGCCGAGCCGGCAATCACCGTGAGGACCAGACGGAGTGCGATGGCCTGCCAATGGATGAGCGGCGGCATGCTGACTGCACTGCGATGCGTTGAGCGGAAAACCGGTTGGCTGCAAAGCGGTCACGAAGAAGGAGTCACCGATGGAACCGCCGGCGAAAAGCTCAGATGGCTCGGCATTCATTGCTCAGGCCTGCGGATCAGCGATCAGATCTCCCAGCGCAGCAGAGCCGCACCGACCGTGAATCCTGCGCCCACGCTGGCGATGAGCACCAGATCGCCCTTCTTCAGGTGGCCTTCCTGCCGAGCGGTTTCCATGGCGAGCGGGATGGTGCCGCAGGTGGTGTTGCCGTAGCGATCGATGTTGATGATCACCTTTTCCGGAGGCAGGCCCAGGCGATCCGCGCTGGAAGTGATGATGCGGCGGTTGGCCTGGTGTGCGATAAAGCAGCCGAGGTCGGCGCCGGTGATGCCGTTGCGTTTGAGAACCGTCTCGGCGGCCTCGACCATCTTGCGCACAGCGAATTTGTAGACCGCCTGGCCATCCTGATGAACGTAGTGCATCTTCTTGTCCACGGTTTCGTGGGACGGCGGATTCAGGCTGCCTCCGCCCGGCATGAAAAGGGCGCACGCCCCGGAGCCGTCGATTTCGTGATGAAAATCGATCATGCCCAGCTCACCCTTCGCAGCCGGCTCAAGGAGCACCGCGCCGGCCCCGTCTCCAAACAGCACGCAGGTGGCCCGGTCGGTGTAATCGATGATGGAGGACATGGTGTCGGCGCCGATGACGAGAACCTTCTTCTGCGCGCCGGATTCGATCAGCTTCGCGCCCATCTGCAGCGCGTAGACGAAGCCGGAACACGCCGCAACCAGGTCGAATCCCCACGCGCCTTTCGCGCCCAGGCGATCCTGCACCAGACAGCACGTGGAAGGGAAGAGCATGTCGGGCGTGACCGTGCCGACAATGATCACTTCCACTTCCGCCGGTGAAATGCCGCGCTCAGTCAAACAGCGGCGAGCCGCCTCCACAGCCATGTGGCTGGTGGCCATGCCGGGCTCGACGATGTGACGCTCCTTGATCCCGACCCGGGTGGTGATCCACTCATCGGAGGTCTCGACCATCTTTTCCAGATCGGCGTTCGTGAGGAGACGAGGCGGCGTCCAGGTTCCGAGGGCGCTGATTTTGGCACGAGCGGGCACAGGTGGCCGAACAGTAAGAGTCAAATGAAGGCTCCTCAGGCAAAGGATTATTGTCGCAGAAAAGGGGCAAAAAGCGGGGAAGCGCAAAGGCGGTTAGCGAAAAAGCGCTTCGCGAAACGACAGCTGCCGAAAAATGGTTAGGGGAGATCGCCGGCTGGTAGAATCACACGTGTGCCGGGTCCTGCGCGACGCAATCCCGCCAACCCCGCCAGGTCCGGAAGGAAGCAACGGTAACGGGCCAGTGCGTGCGCAGCAGGTCACCCGGTGCACTAGGGATCGTCTGTGAAGAGCACAGCGGAACTGGGCATGAAGATCACTGCTGCCCAGCGCGAATTCCGCCGTTACACCGGCATTTCGGCAGAGATGCAGCGCCGGGGCTTCGGCTCATCGCGAGTCGATCTTGCCTGGGCGCGGCGCTTCCCGCTGCCGAACCCGGATGCCGCAAACAATAAGGGCCGCCGCAGCGGCCCCTGAAATACATCCTCACGCAACGTGGAAACTGCAACCGGCCAGATCAGAAATAGACCTTGCCGACCAGCTGAACCGCGCGGCCGGGCAACGGATCGCTGGTGCCGTTCTGGTCGACGTTGTTGACGAAGCCGAAGTTGCCGGGGCCCGCGCTGAAGTTGCCGGTGGGTGCCGCGAAATTCGCATGATTGAAGGCGTTGTACCCCTCCATCCGAATTTCGATGTACTGGCTTTCCTTCGCTAACGGAAAATCCTTGTAAATGGTCATGTCGCTGTAGTTGTACCCGGGACCGTGGAAGAAATTGCGCTTGGCGTTGCCGAAGGTCCCGATGGGTTCCGGACTGAACACCGAGGTATCGAAGTACTGGTGCGTCGAACTGCGCGGATCGAG
>JASHPM010000116.1 GCA_030038115.1 Acidobacteriaceae bacterium
GCCATGGGCGCGGCCATCGCGTTGTGGTGCATTTTCACCTTCGTATGGGTTGGGAAAGGCACGCCCGCGCCGTTTGACGCGCCCCGCCGTCTGGTCATCCGCGGGCCTTACCGGTATGTTCGGAATCCGATGTACATCGGCGCAACCCTGGCCCTCTGCGGAGCTGCGTTGTTCTACCGTTCAGGCGCTCTGCTCGCGTACGGTGCGGCATTCATCCTCACCTGTCACCTGTTCGTGATCGTCTACGAAGAGCCGACGCTGCGCCGAACCTTCGGACCGGAGTACGAGGCGTACTGCCACCGCGTCCGGCGCTGGTGGCCCGTGACGCGAACAGCCCGATAAGAGCTCGCAACCGCTCCTTCGTCTCCGTTCATTCAGACGGCAGCGGAGCCAGTCGCTATTTCACGCCCTTGCTCGGGTCCCACGCGCCTTCGAGCTTGCGCACATACAGGATCTGCCCAATGTGATAGGCGTTGTGCATCGCCACATGTTCGACCAGTGACGCATTGGCCGCCAGCTTCTGGTCATCTGCGGATTCCACAGCCTTCTCCCAGTCCGTCATCACCTGGTCGAGTTTCTGCTGCAGGTCCGCCCACTGCGCCGCGTTGAAGTCGTTGAACGTCTCGTCATTGTTCCCGTCATACGGGCCCGGCTTTTCCCCGTTGAAGCGCTGCAGCGCGCGGCTATTCCAATACCACAGGTGATAGGCCAGCTGCCCCACGGAATGCCCACCCCCCGGCGGGGTCCACTTCGCCTGTTCCGCCGTCAACCCGGCAACGGCTACCTTCGCCGGGACGAACCAGTCCTCATCATCATGCGTCGTGTGCAGCTGCTCCAGCAGAATGCCGCGCAGCGTTGTGGGCGGTTGCTTGCTCTGGGCGAAAACGTTGAGGCAAAGACCGAAAAACAGAAAAAACGCAGCTTTCTTCATCACAGGAATCCTTATGGAATTGCTGGTCCGCAGAATATATCACTCCGTCGCACCCGGTTCCCATATCCGCTCGTCACAAATCGAGCGCTGGCGCCTCAGTCCACCTGGTTTTCGTGCGTGAAGTTGTCGAGAGGCAGCGCCGTGCGTGTCGCGACAGAGACGAGCATCGTGATCCCAAACATGCGGTCAGCCGCGCGATCCATCAGAATGATGCTGAAGATGACCATGGAGACAAAAGCGCACCACATCCCCGCCTGGCTCAGCACCAACCATTTCCACGCTGGGCCAGGCGGAACCGCGATTGGCACCCCACCGCCGTGTTCTAGCGCAATCCGCATTTTCAGCCTCGCGTAGCGCACGCTGCGGATCGCCTCTCCGCAAACGATCAGCACAAAGCCAGCCGCCGGCACCAGCGATGCCAGCCCGATCCCGTGCAGAATCTCCCCCGTGCACCTTCTTTCGATCGCCCCCGGCGTCCATCCCTCCCGGTGGTAGTCCCGATCCGTTCTCCAGCAACCCAGCAGGATGCCAACCCCAATCGCCGCCGCGGCGCCGCCGAAGCCCAGGTGCTCCAGCAGCCGTGACTGAGGGGAATGCCGGATCAAGCGCCACAGCACGTCGTCGCGGTCCAGCAGATACGTGCTCCACCCGACGAGCAGGACCAGTCCGTGAATCAGATACGGGCGCCGCAGCTCCAGCGCGTTCGCGCGTGTCAATGGTTCCTCTTCTCGCTCTGAATCAGGGAGTCTGAAAGAGCCCTGGGAAACGAAATACCCCGCGCTCCTCACCCACCGAGCACCAGCTACGGGCTACCAGCTACCGGCTACAGGCTACCGGCTGTCTCACCCCGCCTTGCGCTGCTCGCCCAGCACTTCGTCCAGCAATCCGCTCAGCGAATGCGCGCGGCTGCGCATCGAGGCCACGCTGTCGCCGGAGCTGGTCAGCGCCGTATAGCGCTCCTCCAGCCGCGCCAGCTCGTCGGCCAGATTGAGCGCCGCCAGAACGGCCACGCGCAGCGAATCCACCGTGCGGCCCTGCGCCGCCACGGCGCGCATCTTCGCGTCGACTGTCGCCGCCAGCCGCTCCACGTACTCGCGGTCGTTGCCGTTCAGCCGGTAGGTCTGGTCGTAAATTTCCACCGTAATGGCGTTGTCGTTTTCGGGCATGGTCAGGCAATCTCGTCGATCTGCTTCAGCAGCCGTTCCACGCGCTGCCGCACCTGTTCGCGCTCGCGCTCCAGCGCGCGCAGCTGCTCCTTCGCCTGTTCCAGCAGCGCCGCCTGCGCGTCCATCAGGCTCTGCAGGCGAGCCGCGTTCTTCTCGGCTTCGGCCCGCGCCGCGCGCTCGCGTTTCACCAGCTCCACCGCGCGCAGCACGCGTTCTTCCAGCGCGCTGAAGTCGTCCACGGCCATGGGTAATTCCGCTTCCTGCAGGGTCAGCGTTGACATTCCCGGGTCACCTCGAGGTTTCTCCGCGCAGTATAGCGCCGATGGCAGAGGGAAAACCGGCAATCCTCAGGGCTGGTTCGCTGCTCCTTCGCGCATTTTTATTTCTGCCGGCCGTCTCTTCGCGGCCGCTTTTTCACCGGTGCATCCCGCGCGGCGAAAGCTCAGTGCAGGAGGGGTCTCACCCTAACCAACACGAAAACGAGCAACCCGATCAGCGTCACAAACAGCAGTAACAGAATGGCAATGGCGGTCTTCACCAGCGAGCGCATGGACCGGACATCCTCGCCGAGCTCGGTCACCTCGAGCACGTTCCGCTCTGTAGCCTCGCGCGTTCGGGTCATGCCCTCTTCGATCCGCTTGATCTCAACTGTCTGCTCCTGCACGGCCAGGCGCAGATCGTGATGCGAGGCCTCCAGCGCGCCCACGCTCTGCCGCATCTCGTTCCGCAGTTCGGTCGAAAGAGCTGTGGACTGCTGCGATGGCGTACTCATCTCCAGCAACCGCGCGATATAGGGGAGGAACGCCCGAAACTGCAGCAGCGCTTTCCACATAGGGTTGTGCTCCAGCTCTCTGGCCGACGGCAGGCTGAGGGGGACGGTCTCCAGGCCGGTCAGTTCATCTGTGGCTGTGGCGCCCGGCCTCG
>JASHPM010000117.1 GCA_030038115.1 Acidobacteriaceae bacterium
TTGTGCTCCTCGACAATCAGCCACTTCCCCTTGATCTTCCGCAGCACATCGGTGGTGCGCACCACCGCATGCGTCTGTTTCCCGTCCTTATCGGTAAAGGAGCCGTCGGCAATGTAATGCGTGTACGCCACCGGACCCACCACCGTGATGTTCAGATCGGTCACCGCATTCGTCACCGGCCCCGGCATCGTCGCAAACACATCCGCCCAGTCCTTCTTGTACGCGTCCCAGCCCACATACTGGCGCGGAGGAACCACATCGAAGACGAAAACGTCGGGTGCGTATACCGCCATGATGGCGTCCACGTCCTTCTTGTTGAACGCATCGTTGAATTGCCTGTACAGCGCCTGGATGGCGGTTTTGTCGGCAGCGGAACCGGCCTGCGCCTTCGCGGGAACAGCTCCCGCCATAATGCCCAGCACGGCCAGGACGGCCGCAGGCAGAGAAATGCGCCTTTGCATCAGGATTCTCCTTGCAGATTGTCTCGGGGAGGCCAGCCGAGAATACTGTCGGCGAACTCCGATTGTCAATGCGCCCCGCAGCACCGGCCGTTTCTCTTTCCCAACTGCCGCTGGAGACGCGGACCGGACGTCCACTCCGCCTTCCATATCGTGCATTTTTGCCAATTTTCACCCCATCGCAAACGAAACCTCGCCCAAACCACAAAAGATTTGCGACAATGGTTCCCCACACGCGCTGGGTCTTCTCCAAAACCGCTACCCGTGGCTGATGGGGCAGTCGAACCGCAAAGAGACGAACGTTCTGTCTTCCCTGCTTTTCTGAGCACGCAGATGGGAAGACGGCGACTCGTCCATCACGACCGCTGAAGCGCTGCGACGTTCGACCACTCGCGGGCCATGTGTTTTGGCCGCACCACCTGATGTGCCCTGCGTGCGAGTACATTTCGTTTGTCTCGGCAGTTTGGGAGGGAATTTACCCATGAAACGTCCTCTTCGCCTATGGCCCGCGCTTCTCGCCCTCCTCTCCTGCTTGTGCGTCTGTCTCGCGCCGGCCGCGCAGAATACCGGCCCGGCCCGGGAAGTCCCTGCGCCCATGCTCGCCGACATAGCGCCGCATCCCGCCCCATCGGCGCCCACTGAGACGGTCACCGTTCCCGGCCCGCTCCGTTCCTTCCTGCGCATGGCAGGGATCAGTCAGGAGGCCGCTCCCGGCGAAATTCTGCCCTTGCTCGCGCGCAATGTCTCGCTGCATGGTTACGCAGCCGGCGCCGAGACCGAGTACCTGGTCCTCCTCCGCCGCTATGTGCAGTTCGCCCGCGAACTCCGCGCCCTCGCCGACCCTCAGGGCGACATCCACGTCAACACCTGCGACGACGCCGAACGCCTGGTCGATGTCCTCGGTTACCAGTTCAGAGAAACCTGCGGCGAGAAAGATGCATGGCTGGTCACGCTCAATGCGGAACGCGCCTTCCTCGCCATCGATTCAGGATTCCCGCTCACCCGCCTCGAAGACTCCCTCCGCAACCACACCCCCTTCGTCTATTCGTTTCCCGCAACCCAGGTTCCTGTCCTCTTCCGCGAGCAGGACTGGACCGCGGCCAGCCCCTGGCGGCGCAGCGGCGAAGCCAACCTGGTCGATGTCATGCTCCACGACCCCGACCTCGACCATCTCTACTGGGCTCTCTCCAAGGACGATGAAGAGACAAGGTCGGCACTGCACCACTACCGCGGCCTCAAGTCCCTGCTCCCCATCGCCACCGCGCTCGAGTTTTACGGCAGTCAGGTCTCCATTCGCTCCGGGCGCGTGCAGGTCCCCGGTGGACCTGCCGCCGAACACAGCTGGCAGGAACTGGCCGGAGCCAGCCCCGCTTCTCCCGGCGAATTCATCGTTCACCTGTGCACAAAAGATCGCGGCTGGCTCGCCGCCTATTACGATGCGCTCTCCCGCGTCGGCCGCGAACAGCAGGACCACCTGACGCAGGGGTCGCGCCTCAGGCTGCTGTATGGCATTTATCGCCGCGTGGGCAGCGACTCCAGCGCCACCAGGGGAGTGTTCCCGCGCAACGGCGATCTGATCGTCTTCTTCGACCGCGTCCAGTGGCAGCCCGACGGCACTCCCCGCATTCCCGGCAGCCTGGCAGCATGGAAGGACATTCTCAGCCAGAACTCCACGCCCAAACCCGTCCGCGAGTGGGTGAAAAGCGCCCGCAACTGGGATAGCCCGGACCAGCTGCTGATGACCATGGTGGCCTGCGCGGGATTCTCTGCCGACAGCGGTCCTCTGCAGCTCTACCTGACCCTCAGCGCTATCGATGCCGCCCGCCCGCCGTCCGCCCAGCTGTCGGACGCAACTGTTCGCCTCCTGGCCAGCAGGTTTTCCGTGTACCACACCTGGGATCTTGCCTTCTCCGAATTTCCCGCGCTCAACGACACTTCCATCACCCAGTTCCTCAACGCCGCCGATGCCGTCACCGCCATCAACCCATCGGCCCTGCGCTCCAACGCGCTCGGTTCACTTCAGGCCAACATCGGCCTCTGGGAAATCCTCGCCCGCCAGCAACAGATTCCCGACAGCAGTATGAATTCCTCCTGGCAGGGCGTCGTGCAGCCTTTTATCGGAATCTCTTCCTCCGCGCAGCTCTTCGACCGGACGCGCAGCTCTCTGCGATCGCTGCTTTCCGCCGCCTCGGGGAACCCGAATCTCTCCCAGGATCAGCTCATCGCGCTCCTCGCCGGTCCCCCGCAGCAAAGTGACGCCGGCCGGCGCGCGCACGACATCATTGCGCAGCGCATCCAGTCCGTGCTCGACGACCAGCGCCTCGTTTCCCTGGATACTCTCTTCGCTCTCTATGACGGCCTCGATGAACTGGCTCACGGGGCCGCCGTGAAAGACCAGCTCCTCCCCCTCGCCGGGAGCCTGCACGAATTCGAGATGCCCCGTGCCATCTTTACCGCGGGCGAGAAGGCCGCGTGGGCCCCGCAGATTTACACCAGCCGCCACGCGGAATTGCAGATCCGCACCGACCTCACCCGCGTCATTCAGTCCGCCGCTTCCCCCGCCCAGCTCGAGGCCGCGCGCGGCCAGCTCGCGCCCTTCCTCCGCGACACCCTGGTGGGATTGAACTATGCATACTACGAGCCGCCCGGCGCGCAGGTCCTGCATAACAATCCCCTGTTTGTGCGCTCCCACGACTTCGCCGCAACGTCCATCCTCGGTTACGGCCAGATCTGGGAAGCCCCCACCCTCGTCGGCATCGGAGTCACGGCCGGCGGCGGCGCTTATCTCATCGGCTCCCTTGCCAGCCTGCCCTACGCGCTGGCCACTGCCGAAGAGGAATTCATTACTCCGGAAAACGTGCAGGCCCTCATCTGGCAGGCCGCCGTTCCTGCCCTCCTCGTTGACGCTGTCCAGCCGCGCTGGTGGAACGTATCCCCCGCCGAACTGCACGCTGCCTCGCTCTATCAACGCATCGCCGAGGAGCTGCTCTCGGCCGCCCCGGACAACACGGAACTGCGCGGCCGAGTCACCAATATTCTCGACGATATGATGACCCCGCGGCGGATGGAATTGGTCCACCAGGCGCTCCTCAGCTCTGCCGCCGCCATCGCGCTCATCCCACAAATCGCTCCGGCGGAGAAGTTCTATCTCGCCTCGGAATATCGCCGCCTTTATCCGGCCGACGCCGCGGCCTCCTCGCCCGCCAGCCGCGAGCTGGACGACCTGGCCCGCTCCAGCCCCTCCGAAGTCAGCGCCGCCCGCCTCTCCAAAGACTTTGGCGTCCCCCATCCCACCCTTGAGCAAACCAACGCCTGCGCCATTCTCGACGTGAAACCAATGCCTGCGTTTTCCGGCGAAGCCTATCCCCTGCTCGGGGAGTCCTGGGAATCCAGCAACCTCTACTGGGCCCGTCTCGCCGACGAGATGGGCTACGCTCCGCCCTCCCTCAATTTGCTCATTCCCGAGCTCAGCCGGCACATGATCGCCAAAATTTTCGCCACAGACTTAGAGGACTGGCCCGCCATTCTGCGTGCCATGGAGCAAACCGGTGAGGAGTTTCGACGCGGTGGCATTCACCTCGCCGCTGTCGATGCCGTTTCCAGCGTGCATTCACAGGTGAGTCAGTGTACGGGAGCAGGTTGCCAATGAAACTCTTTCTGTCTATCGTCCTCTGCGCCGGTCTGGCCGTCGCCGTCGCCTCCTCGCCTGGTACGCAGGCCCAGAGTCCCTCCTCGCGCATCTACGTCAACGTTGTCCTCGTCCAGCTCAACGTGGCCGTCACCGATCACAAAGGGAACTACATCACCGGCCTCCGACCGGAAAACTTCCTCATTACCGAGGACAGGATTCCGGAAAAAATCGCCACCTTTGAGGAAGGCGGCGCGCCCGCCCATGCCGTGGGAGGCGGCAGCGTGGACGCCGTGCAGCCCGACAGCAACTCGACCAGCCCTGAGGAAATCCAGGCGCCGCCGCCCTCCGAATCCTCGTCCCCCGTCTCCGGGCCGCCATCCGTTTCCCGCCTCGCCGGAGCCAGCGTCTTTGTCCTCTTCGATACCAGCGACTATATGTATCGCGGCTTCGTTTTCGCTCAGGATGCCATCGCCGGATTTGTCCGCTCCATGGAGGAAGCCAACAAAATCGCCTTCTACTCCTACAGCCGCAACCTTTCCCGCGCAACCCTCCTCACCGCCGATCGCTCGCTCGTCATGCAGGGCGTGCGCTCCACCGTCGCCGGCGACGACGCGGCCCTCTATAACTGCCTGCTCCTCACTGTGCGCGACGCCGCCCAGCTCCGCGGCCGCAAGGCCATCGTCGTCTTCTCCAACGGTCCCGATAACGCCAGCTCCGTCCCACCCGAAGACGTCGAGGAGCTCGCTCAATCCACCGGCACCATCATTTACATCATCAGCACCCGCCAGGCGCACGACGAACCGGTCTCCAGCGCCGTTTTTGAAAGGATGAGTAAAGGCACAGGCGGCAAAGCCTATTTCGCGAAAGACTGGCAGGACGAGAACACCGCCTTTGCCTCCATCCGCGAAGACCTGTCTCATCTCTATACGATCAGCTACTATCCCAAAGCCAATCCCAATCGCGGCTGGCGGACCATTTCCGTCCGCCTCATGGGCAGGGACCTGGAGAAATACCACGTGCGCACCCGCGATGGCTATCGTCTTCAGGAGCAGGCCTCGTACCAGCCCGCCCCGGGCCAGGCCTCGGACGCCTCGGCGCCCAGCGGCCCCTCCTCCAATCGCTGATCGCGCGCCTCGCGACCTCTACCTCTGCGGCTTCGTTGTCGACGAAGAACCCTGTGGTGGTGCCGATGGTGGAGTGCTTCCCGCAGGCGGAGTCGCACCCCCTGGTGGAGGCGTCTTCGCTGCAGGCGGTGTTCCGGCGGGTGGAACCCCCGGTCTGCCCGGCATCGACGGACGCGCTGGCGCAGGCGGTGTCGGCCGCGTGTCGCTCTGCGCTACCAGTTCCACATCGAAAATCAGCATGGACTTCGGTGGAATCACATTTTGCCGCCCCTGCTCCCCATACGCCAGCTCGTAGGGAATGAACAATCGCCGCTTCCCGCCGATATGCATCCCCTCGAATCCCGTATCCCAGCCGGGAATCACCTGATGCATCCCGTACGGAAACGAAATCGGCTCGCCGCCTGGGTGGTCGTACGATGAGTCGAACTTCTTCCCGTCCACCAGGTACCCGGTGTAGCGCACTGTCAGCCACTTGCCGGCCTTCGCCACCTCGCCCGTGCCCACCTGCGTATCGACGTAATCCAGCGAATAGGTCGCCGGTCCGCCGCCCAGCTCTTCGCGAACCTCCGGGCTCAGCAGCGGCGAACCGTAATCGAGCTTCGTCGTGGGTATGCGCGTCACTGTGTAGAGCGTCTTCACGCACGGCGCCGATGCCGGAAGCGCCGGAATCTTCGGCGAAAGCGCCGGTGCCGGCGTCACGCATCCGCCCGCCGAACGATGCGTCGCCGTCGTTGCCGTCGTCCGATGTGCGGGCGTGGTTGTGGTCTGCGGAGTCGTCTGCGCCGCCAGCGTCACTGCTGCCGCGGCCATCGCCACGAGAAAGAAACCGGAAAAAGTTTTCTTCATCATCGCTACCCAGTGTATGCGATGCCGGGGCTGTTTCGCCGCCTTGAGAAGCATCCGTATAATTCCGCCACGCCCCAGGGAGGGGCCAGCACGATGCGTATGATGCTCCACGTTGTTTTGCCGATCGAGACGGCCAATGCCGCCATTCGATCTGGCGAGTTCAGTAATTTCATCCAGAAGACTCTCGCCGACCTGAAACCCGAAGCCACCTACTTCGCCGAAGACCAAGGCACGCGCAGCGGTTACATCTTCTTCGATATGAAGGATGCCAGCCAACTGACGGCGATCGCCGAACCCTGGTTCCTCGGCCTCAACGCGACCGTCAGCGTCAAGCCCGCGATGACCCCGCAGGATCTCGGTGGCGCAGCCGGCGCGGCTATCGAAAGCGTCGCTAAGACGTACCCCAGAACCCTGGGCTCCTGACGCAGCTTCCTGGTTTGCGCTGATCAGGCTCCTCCCCCGTCTTTTCTCTATCTTCATTCGGCGCTGGATAGGGCGCCTCGGAGATTCCTCTTTTCAGCGATGTACAATTCCTCCCGAACTCCTGAGGAGAAAAACCGCGCATGAAGATCCGGCTCTGTACTCTGGTGATCGCATCCCTCGCCGCCCTGTCCGCTCTGCCTGCCGCGCGCGCTCTCGACAACGGCGTCGCCCGCACTCCGCCCATGGGCTGGAACAGCTGGAACAAGTTCGCCTGCAAAGGCCTCAACGAACAGGTGGTGCGCGCCACCGCCGATGCTATCGCCGGCAACGGCATGAAGGACGCCGGCTATCAATTTGTGAACATCGACGACTGCTGGCAAACCGGCCGCGATGCCGGCGGCAACATCGTCGTCGACGCCGAAAAATTTCCCTCCGGCATCAAAGCCCTTGCCGACTACATCCACAGCAAAGGTTTGAAATTCGGCATTTATACCGACGTGGGAACAAAAACCTGCGCTGGCCGCCCCGGCAGCATCGGCCATGAATATCAGGACGCCAGGCAATACGCCGCATGGGGCGTCGACTACGTCAAGGAAGACTGGTGCAACACCCTGCCCGGTCAGAACGCCGAATCCTCCTACACCCTCATGCGCGACGCGCTCGCCGCCACTGGCCGCCCCATCGTCTTCAGCATCTGCGAATGGGGCACCAACAAACCGTGGCTTTGGGCCGGACCCGTCGGCAACCTCTGGCGCGCTACCGACGACATCCAGGACTGCTGGAATTGCAAGCGCCAGTGGGGTGGCAACGGCGTGGTGCAGATCATCGACCTGATGGCCGCGCCCGGTATCGAGAGCTACGCCGGTCCTGGCCACTGGAACGACCCCGACATGCTTGAGGTCGGCAACGGCGGCATGACCACCGAGGAATACCGCGCTCACTTCAGCATGTGGGCCATGTTTGCCGCGCCACTGCTCGTCGGCACCGACGTCGCCAACATGTCTGCCGACACCAGATCCATCCTGCTCAATCGCGCCGTCATCGCCGTCGATCAGGATCCGCTTGGCCAGGCAGCGCTTCGCGTGAAGAAAGATGGCGATATCGAAGTCTGGTCCCGGCAGCTTGCCGACGGCGGACGCGCCGTCGCTTTGCTCAACCGCAGTGCGAATCCGCTTTCCATCGGCGTTGCGTGGATCGATATTGGCTATCCGTCGTCGCTGCGGGCTACGGTTCGCGACTTATGGACCGAGAAAGAGACCCACGACCAGACCGATCACTACGCCGCGCAGGTACCCTCGCATGGCGTCGTGATGGTCACCGTCATGCCGCACTGAGTCGCCATCCACTTCGGTAATACCCTGAAGCGTACGAGGACGCGAACTGCTTTGTTTGCCGCATAAACGCGCTCGTCTGCCTAACCCTGCCTGCCTCGCTCGCGCTCGCCGCGCACTCTGCGGCACTCCTTGCCCCACAGCAGTAATGCGCCGCGCACATCACCGGTGCGTATAGGCAGTAACTGTGCTGACCCTTTCTATTTGATGGGCTCTCCATTACGCAAATGGAATTGTGGGCACTCTCCAGCCCGGGCACAATCAACCACATTGAAGCCAACGCAAGCGCGTCCCCCAGTTGCATGGCCGTGCGGCGAACTATGAAGGAGAAATCCAGATGAACCGTACGAAAAAGTTTTTCAGGAACCTGCTGAACGACGAATGCGGAGCGGATCTTATCGAGTACGCTCTCATCACCTCTGTTCTCGCCCTGTGCGCCGTTGCCGCTGAAGGAAGCCTGGTCAACAGCATCGGCAACGAATTCAACATGATCGCCAACAGTTTCTGATTCACTGTCTCCTGACCTGCACCACTGCTGTATTTGCGGCTTTCCCGCCGGCAGTTTTTAGGGTCTTCCGCCCCGGCGATGCACGCAGCTTTGAACTTTAACGCAGCGCGTCCGCAAGTTGCGCAGTCGCGCGACGGCCAAAGGAGAAACTGCAGAATGAACCGAGCAAAACAGCTTCTGGACAACCTTCTGAAAGACGGACGTAAAGCCGACGCCATCGAGTACGCGCTCGTCGCCACCGCCATTGTTCTCACCGCGGTCGCCTGCGAGGCGTATCTCATCAACAGGATTGGTCGCGAATTCAACATGATCATCAACAGTTTCTGATTCACCGTCTCTGGTCCACCGTCTCCTGGTTGCTTCACTGCCGTACTTGTTTCTGTTCTGCCACCGTTCTCCCGCATCCTCCCGATTGGTGATGCGATCTTCGTCCTCCCTGGCCGGCGGCGAAGACCAAACCACCACTCGGGGGGAATCTCGAATCGTCCCGGAGTCGGACCGCGGGAGGTTGTTATGGTTTCCGGACTGGTTACTCACCTGGGAGGATTTATGCTTCTGATCATTGCGCTCACTGGTACTTCGCTCATTGTGGCAGTCCTGGGATTCATTCTCCAGCTCGCTGACGCCGTCAAAGGCAACTAACCCGCGCTGAGGCGGGTTTGAAATTAGGGTTGTAATGGCGGACCGATTCCTTGTCGAACCGTCCGCCATACCAGCTACCTGATCGATTTGTCGGCCGACTCGAAGATGTGCCCCATCTTCTCCTGCTTCACCCGCAGATACTGCTCAAAGCTGTCCTCTGCCGGCACCTCTGCCGAAACCCGCTCCGCCACGCGGATTCCGGCCGCCTCCAGCGCCGCCACCTTATCAGGGTTGTTCGTCATCAGCCGCACCGACGCGACGCCCATCTGTCGCAGAATCTCCGCCGGCAGCTCGAACTCCCGGCAATCCGCCTCGAACCCCAACTGCAGATTCGCCTCCACCGTATCCAGTCCCTGGTCCTGCAGCTCGTATGCGCGCAGCTTGGCCATCAGCCCGATGCCGCGGCCCTCCTGCTGTTCATAGATCAAAATCCCGGCGCCAGCTTCGGCAATCTTCCTCAGCGCCAGCTCCAGCTGCAGCCGGCAATCGCAGCGCAGTGAGTGAAACACATCGCCCGTCAGGCACTGCGAGTGAATCCGCACCAGCGGCGGCGCCGCGTGAACATCGCCCATCGTGAGCGCGACCGCTTCTTCCTTCTCGGCCGCTTGTCCGCACCGCGCCGGATCGTCGTCGGCATACACGCCCTCGAAGCCGAGGATGCGGAAATGTCCCCACCGTGTGGGAAAATCTGCATCGGCAACTTTGCGAACGGAAACCATCGTCATGCTTCGATTATAGAAGCCGTGCTCCGCGCACAAGGTTTCTGCTGACTCGCAGTCTTCTGCTGGCCGCGCGCTCCCCGCTCCCTGCTCCCCGCTCGCGTTCTCGGCCAGTCGAGTTTTCCTGAACGCTGAACGCTCGTTTCCCTGTACCCTGCTCCCTGTACCCTGTACGCTAGACCCGTGATCGATTCGCGCATCATCCTCATCACCCTGCTCATCAAGCTGGGTGTGGCCGCGGCGGTTTCCTCCGCGCTGGGGCGCTCGCGTGAATTTCAGAAGCTCCTCTTTCGCGACGAACGCACCCTCCCCCAAACCCTTGGCCTGCTTGCCTTCATCTGCATCCCTCTCGGCCTGGGCGTTTGGGTCCGTGTCACCGTCTCCAACTTCTACGCCGCCGACATTTCCTTCGAAACCACCATTCTCCTCGGCATTCTCCTCGGCCCCGGCGCCGCCCTCATCGGCGCGTCGGTTCTGGCTCTCCCCGCCGTCCTCCACGGAGAATTCCTCGCCCTGCCATTTCTCCTTGCCGTCGCCATCACCGCCGGCATCTATGGCCGCTTTGTCGACAAGGAAGAAGTCTGGTCTTTCTCTCCCTTCGTCGATCTCAGCCTCTACCGCTGGGTCCGCCGTACCCTCCTCCGTCCCCGCATCGACCGCCAGATTCTCCTGCTCGTCCTCATCGTCGCCATGGAAATCCTGCGCGAATGGACCGCGCGCATGTCGCACCGCCTCTTCGCGCTGGTCTCCGACTCCTGGCTTATCCGCATCGCCATCTGGACCTGCGCCGCCATGGTCGTCGGCATCCCCCTGAAAATCTGGAACGCCATCCGCATCGAGCAGTCCCTCGAAGAGCAGAAGCGTCTCCTCCTCGAAGCCCGCCTCGACGCCCTCCAGCGTCAGATCAATCCGCACTTCCTCTTCAACACCCTCAACTCCATCGCCTCGCTGGTTCGCTTCCGTCCCGAGCAGGCTCGCGACCTCATCGTCAAGCTCGCCAACATCCTGCGTAAAATGCTCCAGGAACACGACGCCTTCGTCCCTTTTCGCGACGAGCTCGCCACCACCGACGACTACCTTTCCATCGAAATCGCCCGCTTCGGCGCAGAGAAGCTTTCCGTCGCCAGGAAAATCGATCCGGAAACCCTCGAAATCCCTGTTCCCAGCATGCTTCTTCAGCCGCTCGTCGAAAACAGCATCAAGCATGGGCTGGAGCCGCGCATCGGCGGCGGCGTCATCACGCTGCGCAGCCGTCTCGATCATGGAAGATTGGTAATTGAAGTGGAAGACGACGGCGTCGGCATCGCTCCCGGCCGCGCCCACTCCAGCGGCGTTCTCCAGGGCACCGGCATCGGCATGAAAAATGTTCGCGAACGGCTCGATGTCCTCTACGGCGACGATGCGCTCTTTGACGTCAGCAGCCGCCCTGGCCGCGGCACCAAAGTGACCCTCGCCTTCCCCGCCCAGATTCCCGACGCCGACCACCCTGCCGCCCGCGCCGCTCTCGCTGCTGAACCCCGCCGCTGAACTCACCTATGATCGCCCGCGAGATAAAAGTCTTCGACCCTGCCGACGGCTTCGGGCCCATCGCCGATCTGACTGAGATCACCGACCCCACCGTCGTCCGTCGCGGCAATCAGTGGTGGATGTTCGCCGCTGGTCAACTGAAGGGCGACCGCAATCAGCACCTGTTCAGCGCCTCCCTGTCCGCCGGCGCGCCGCTCTCCGCAACCGGATGGCAGCTCACACCGCGCCCCGGCGATCCCTCCCGCATCGCGCTCCTCGCGGGCCACGACCGCAGCTGTGCGTGGGATGGCATCGGTGGCCGCCATTGCCCTTCCTTTATACGTGGCTGGGATCCGCACGGGAACCGCTGGGTCGAGCGCATCTATTACGCCAACTCCGCCTCCAACCCCTGGGGCCCGTACACCATCGCCTGCCTTGAGTGGAATGGCAGCCAGTGGATCGATCAAACCGAACCTGTATTCGTCGCCACGGAAACCTGGGAACACGGCAGCGTCTACGAACCCAGCCTCGTCTACGCCGATGGCATGTGGAAGATGTGGTACGTTGCCGGTTCCAACTTCGAGAACTACATCGTTCACGGGTTCGCGGAAAGCGGGGACGGCATCGCCGGCTGGAGCGAACATCGCATCTTCGCGCCCCCGGAGCAAAAGATCTTCGACTTTTGCGTGGCAAAATGCGGAGCCGCTTATGAAGCCGTCTTTTCCCGAGTTTGGCCGGCCCAGGCGCCCGCTCCCCCTGAGACCGGCCTGTGGTGGTGCCGCGCCGACGCTCCCATTTTCGATTTCTCCGCCTGGAGCGATCCCATCCAGCTCATGACCGCGGAGGATCGCGGCTGGCACGCCGGACCCTGGAAACCCTCGCTTTGTTACGACGAGGCCAACCAGAGGATGTTCGTCTTCTTCGCCGGAACCCGGAAGACCAACGACCCCGGCCCGTTTCCGTACGTCTTCACGCTGGGCTGCCTCGAAATCGAAGGGAGCATTCTGCCCCTGGTCAGGCCTTAGCTTCCCAGGCCCCCAGCAACCTTCGCAACAACACAATCTGCCCCAGGTGATAGCTCGTATGCTGCCCGGCGAGCAGCACCTCCCGGAGCAGCGTCTGCCCCTCACCCCATGGGATGGTCGCATACAGATTCGACTCCGGATCACCCACCAGCTTCTCGAAATCCGCCATGTCCTTCTTCACCGCCCTGACCGCACGATCCCATGCCGCGGAATCCTTTGGCGCGGCTTCCTTTGGCCAGTAATCCTTCGGCCACTCCGGCGCAACGTAGTTAGGATTGGTCGAGAAATCCAGCAGATCATGCAGCGCGAGACGAACGTGCTCCAGCAGTTGCCATGCCGAGTACCCTGCACCCTTCGGCGTCACCCCGCGCAGCATCGCCGGAAAATCATCCAGCACCGTTTTTAGCTCGGCGTGCGCCTCACCACCTCGCAGGAACTTCACCAGCTGCTCGCGCAATGCGCGATCCTCCGTCTTCGCCATCGCAACTCTCCTTTCGCGTTCAGATGCGCAGCACGCTGCAACCTGCAACCTGTCCCTGTAACCTGCTTTAAAGCGCCGCCATCTCCGGCTCGCGCTTTCCCTGGAACACGTTGCCCATCCGCCGAATCTGCGCCCCCACCCCGCGCAGCTTCTCTTCAATATGTTCGTAGCCGCGATCGATGTTGTACACGCGATCCAGAATCGACTCGCCATCCGCTACCAGAGCGGCCAGCACCAGCGATGCCGAGGCGCGCAGGTCCGAGCACATCACCGCCGCTGCCGACAGCGGCGTCTTCCCGCGCACCGTCGCTGTCCTCCCGTCCACGCGAATGTTTGCGCCCATGCGCACCAGCTCCTGCACATGCATAAACCGGTTCTCAAAAATGTTTTCCGTCACCGTCGACGTCCCATCCGCCTGCGTCGCCAGTGCCATGTACTGCGCCTGCATGTCGGTCGGATATCCCGGATACTCCTCCGTCGAAATGTCCGCCGCCTTCAGCGCGCCATCGCCGCGCACGCGCACCAGGTCCTTCCCCGCCACCTCAACGCGAACGCCGCATTCCTCGAGCTTCCCCATCACCGCCGTCACGTGCGCCGGATTGCAGTGTGCCACCAATAAATCCCCGCCCGTAATCGCTCCCGCCACCAAAAACGTTCCCGCCTCAATCCGGTCCGGGTTGATCCGATGCTTCGCGCCGTGCAGCTTCTCCACACCCTTCACCTCAATCGTCGAAGTCCCCGCCCCATGGATCTGCGCGCCCATCGCGGTCAGCAGCGCGGCCACATCCGTCACCTCCGGCTCGCGCGCGCAGTTCTCCATCACCGTTTCGCCCTCGGCCAGCACCGCAGCCATCAGCAGGTCTTCCGTCCCGGTCACCGTAATCTTGTCGAAGACAATGTGCGCGCCCTTCAGCCGTTCCGCCCGCGCCTCGATGTACCCGTGCTCGTAGCCGATCTTCGCGCCCAGCATCTCCAGACCCTTGGTGTGCAAATCGATCGGCCGCGCCCCAATCGCGCATCCGCCCGGCATCGAAACCCGCGCCACGCCCATGCGCGCCACCAGCGGCCCCAGCACCAGCGACGACGCTCGCATCGTCTTCACAATTTCGTACGGCGCCGTCGGGTCGCTGATCGTCCGGCAGCTGATCGTTGTCCGATGCTGCGCGCGCCCGTAGCCCAGCTCCACCTCCGCGCCCATCGCCACCAGCAGCTTGCGCTCCGTCTCAATGTCCCGCACCTGCGGAATGTTCTCCAGCACCACTTCTTCATCCGTCAGGATCGCCGCCGCCATGCACGGCAGCGCGGAGTTCTTCGACCCGCTCACCCGAATCGTGCCTACCAGCGGATTGCCGCCGCGAATTACAAACTTGTCCATAGGTTCCTTCAGATTAAATGCATGGCTTGGGAAAAGGATGCACTCGGCTGGATTTCGACGACAAGGTCAGGACCGGATCGGGATTGTGCCTGTAGTCACCACCGCTGATCCTGATTCCGATCACTGATCTCTGATTCCGATCGCTGATCGCTGATTTCTGATCGCTATCGTTTGGGCGGCGATCCCTGCGGCTCGTTTTCCGTCCAGATCACTTCCCCCGGCCGCGCATAATGCAGCCTCTCCCGCGCCTCATGCTCAATCGCGTCGGGATCCGTCTGGAGCGCCTTCACCTGCTGCTGCAGACGCGCATTCTCCTGCTCCAGCTCGGCAATCCGCTTCTTCGCTGCCCGATCCTCCGCGCGCCTCTGTTCGTACACATTCACGCCGTTCTCGCCAAAGATCGCGTGATACCCAAACACCAGTGCCGCCGCAATCACCGCGCCCGTGGCGATGCGCCGCCGCATCCGGTACAGGCTCTCCGCCACCCGTTCCACTAACCCCGCTTGTTTCTGCTCCCCGCTTTGCATTGGCACCCTGTTCCCTGTTCCCTATTGGCTACTCCCTGCCTTATACCATCACCCAATCCTTTGCCGCCTCGCTCAGCGGACCCCTGTCGCTCTCCTTCCGCGCCTCGGAGTAAACCCGCACCACCGGCTCGGTCCCGCTCAGCCGGTAGCATACCCACGAGCCATCGGCGAGAATCAGCTTCAGGCCATCCGTCCGTACCACCTGCACAACCTTGCGGCCGCCCACTTCCTGTGGATCAGTCTTTATCTTCTCAGTGAACTTTTCCTTCACCTCCGGCGTCAAGCGGAAATTCTCCCGATTTGGGTAAAAGGAACCTACCCTGCCAAATATTCTCTTCAATTGTTCGCCCAGGCTCCTGCCGCGCACCGCTACCATCTCCGTTGCCAGCAGTCCGGCAATCACGCCGTCCTTCTCCGGAACATGCCCGCGAATCGTCAGCCCCGCGCTCTCTTCGCCCCCAATCGCAATCTTGTCCTCGTTAATCAGCTCCCCGATGTACTTGAACCCCACCGGCGTCTCATACAGCGGAACCCCGAACTCATCCGCCAGCGCGTTAATCAGATTTGTCGTCGCTACCGACTTCGCCACGCCGTTTTTCCACCCCCGCGTCTCCACCAGGTAATCGAACAGCAGCGCGATGATGTAATTCGGCTGGATGAACGTCCCGTCCCCATCCACAATCCCGAACCGGTCCGCATCCCCATCTGTCGCGATCCCGATCGCCGCGCCCGTCTCCTTCATCTTTGCCTTGCACGCGTTCAGCAAGTCGCCGTCCGGCTCCGGTGCGTGACCGCCGAACAGCACATCGCGGTAATCGTGCACCGTCCAGGTCTCCACGCCATGTTCGCGGAGAATGTGGCAGCTATACCCGCGCGCCGCGCCCCAAAATGGATCGAAGACCACCTTCAGTCCGGCTCTCCGGATCGCCTTCAGGTCCACCAGCTCCGCCAGCCGTTTCAGATAATCCGGCTTCACGTCCACCTGCTCGTACTTCGCTCCCGTCTCCGCCGGCGACGGCGCCTCCTTGAGCGCCTTCACGTTCGCCTCAATCTGTTGGGTCACTTCCGGCAGCGCCGGCGCGCCATCCGGCGTCGAGTACTTGATTCCGTTGTACTCCGGCGGATTGTGCGACGCCGTAAAGTTAATCGACCCTCCCGTCTTCAGCTGCCGCACCGCATACGCAATCGCCGGTGTCGGAGCCACATCCGGAATAATCAGCGGCGTCACCCCGTTCGCCGCCAGCACCTTCGCCGCCTCCGCCACAAACATCTCGCCCAGAAAGCGCGGATCCCGCCCAACCAGGACTGTCTTCGGACCCGGCTGCGCCGCCACATACTGCGCGATCCCCGCCACCGCGCGCCGGATATTGCCGAGCGTGAACGCATCGGCGACAATCGCGCGCCACCCCGATGTCCCAAACTTAATCTCGGCTGCCATGCTTCTCCTCGCGTGTTCGCACCCTAAGATGCGCGTTGGTACCTCCTTCGCGCCTCTCCGCCTTACTCCAAACCCTCGAACTGGTCTCATAAACCAAGAGTGCCCGGACCCCACCCAATAAGACCCGCCGTGGCCGAGGCCGCGAACCTGGACAGGAGACCAGTTTTCAACTCTAAACCCTGAACTCTGAATTCCGTCACCAGCGCACTGTAACCTGTAACCTGCAACCTGTACCCTGTCATGCCCGTACCCGCCACCGAAGCTCGCATGATCATGACCACCGCCGGTTCCCGCGACGAAGCCGAGCGCATCGCCCGCTCCCTTGTCGACGAGCGTCTCACCGCCTGCGTCAGCATCATTCCCGGCCTCACCTCGGTCTATCGCTGGCAGGGCAAGGTCGAGGCCGCGCCCGAGTTTCTGCTGCTCATCAAAACAACCGCCGCCAATCTCACCCGCGTCGAAGAAGCCGTTCGCCGCCTGCACTCCTACGAGGTTCCTGAATTCCTCGTCCTTAATCCGGAGTCCGCCAGCAAGCCCTGGCTCGACTGGCTGCTGGAATCGTGCAGCCCAGCAGACAGTGGCAGCTCCTGAGCGGCCGCGCCGCTACCGCTGGTAGATCAACATGCCTTTCACAAACGGAAACGCATGCCCTATCCCACCCCCCGCCAGCGCGCCGAGACCCCCCAGCAGGAATGCGCCGCCGGTGCGCGTCGATCCCGACTGGCGGCAGCAGTTGTAACCCACAACGCCACCCAGCGTCGCGCCGGCTATTGCTCCCAGTGCCGTGCTCTGGGTCGTCTGCATGTCTTCATTTTCGATGCGCACCTGCAATACCTGTTCTCGCGGAAACACATATTCATCCGCGGATCGAGGCGGATACACCACAAATGGCCTTGGTCGCGTCCAGTGCCCGCACTCCAGCTGCGCATCGTCCGCCGAGTGAAACACGCACTTCACGGTTTGCCCGCTGCCCTCCGCCGATGACTTTACCCAAAGCAACGTTCCGCGCGGTAGATTCTCGACGATCTCCCAGCTCCCCTTGCGCGGAACCGGAACCGCCACCTGCGCTCCCAACTGGCAAGTGAGAACGCAACTTGTAACGATGACTGCTACAAACGATTGGTATCTCATAACGAAGCGATCGTAGATCGCCTCGCCCGGTGCCACTCGCGCCCCTGTGACACTTTCTCAAGTGCCCCGCGCCTGCTTCGCGTCCAGCTTCGCTGGAATTCCAATGAATTCCTCGTACCGCTTCAACTCCTCCAGCGAAGCATCCGCCACAAGCGGGAACACCACCGTCAGCTTTCCCTTCGGCAGCATCCGCGCCGTGGCCGCGTCGCAGAGAATTCCCGCCGTGCACTCGAGGTCTTTTAGCCAGCCCGGATTGCGCGTATCCCGCACCACCAGGCTGTCAGGATCGAACCCCGCCGCGGCCAGCATCGTCTGCGCCGCATCCAGAAAACCCGGCCAGGCTGACGCCACGCCCACCAGCCACTCCCTGCTCTTCGGCAGCGACTGCGCCATGCTCTCCGGAGCCGACCGCACCTCCAGCACCAGCAGCTCCGCTTCCGCTCCCAGAAGTTCTCGCGCCGCGGCCTCCTTGCTCGGCAGAACTGCGAAGACCGCGCTGGACTGATCCACCGACCGCAACTCCGCAAACCCGCATCCCTTCACCGGAATCGTCGCCACTCGCTCCAGTTCCGCAATCACAATCCGCCGCAGCTCTTCATCCGGTTCGATCAGGCAAAAGTGCGTCGGCGGACGCAGCTCCAGCCAGTGTTGCAGGTGCTGTCGCAGTTCGTGCAGCGACAGCCCCGCTCTTCGCGATTCCAGCACCAGATTCGCAATCAGGCTTTCCGGCGCAGCCGCCGATGCCTTCTTCGGCCGCACCGCGCGCACATACACGCCGCTGCCGTGGCGAAACTCCACCCACTTTTCCTGGCCCAGTTGCCGATAGGCTGCGCTGATGGTGTTCGGATGGATGCGGAACCGCCGCGCCAGCTCCCGTGTGCTGGGCAGCCTCCGGCCCGGCGCCAGATCGTTGCACAGAATCCCCAGCACCACCTGCGTCACCAGTTGCTGCCGCACGGGAATCTCACTGCCGCGCGCAAACCAGAATTGCATGGCGACATGAGTGTACGGCAAGGCTTCCCGATTCGCCCACAAAACACGAAAGGTGCAGGATCATCAACCCTGCACCTTCCTGAGCGCTGTACGCTGAACGCTGAACGCTAGCCTTCCGCTCCGTGGCACCTCTTATATTTCTTCCCCGAGCCACAGGGACAAGGATCGTTCCGCCCCACCTTCTCGCCCACGCGCCGCTGCTGCACGCCCGTCCCATCGCCTCCGCCCGCCATGCGCGCGTGCTCCAGCTCCTTCTGCTTTTTCTTCTGGAATTCCTTCTCGATATCGTCGATCGTCGTCGTCGGCGCCCGGCTCGGGGCCAGCGGAATCGGCGGCGCGTTCAGCTCTCTGTGCCCATTTCCATCCGCCGACGCCACCTGCGGCGCCGCCGGAATCGCCGCCCGCGGCCGCGCCGGTATCTCCACCGGCTGCCCATCCGGCCCCACAATCTTCATCAGGAAGAGGAATCGCACCGTGTCTTCCTGGAACCGCTCCATCATCCCCTCGAACATCTCGAACGATTCTTTCTTGTACGCCACCAGCGGATCCTGTTGCGCATAGCCGCGCAGCCCGATCCCCTCCTTCAGGTGGTCCATATTCAGCAGCAGATCCTTCCACAGCCCGTCGATCACGCTCAGCATGATCATCCGCTCGTGGAAGCGCATCTGCGCATCGCCGATCAGCTGCTGCTTCGCATCGTACTTTGCCTTCAGCCGCTCAAAGATTCCCTCGCCCAGCTCGTGCCGCGTCATCTGCCGCACTTCCAGGCCTTCGCCTTCCAGATCGAAGCCGAAATGCCCCAGCAGTTTTTCCTTCAGCCCCTTCATGTCCCATTGGTCCGGATGCACGCGCTCCCCGGCGAACTCATCCAGCAGACCGCTCAGGATGTTCGGCACGTAATCCTCGACGATCAGCTCCTTCTGGTCCAGCCCTTCCAGCAGCTGCCGACGCAGCCCATACACCGCCTCGCGCTGCTTGTTCATCACGTCGTCGTACTCCAGCAGGTGTTTGCGTGCCTCGAAGTTCTGCCCCTCCACCGCCTTCTGCGCCGCTTCAATCCGGTTGGAGATCATCCGCGACTCGATGGGCATCCCCTCTTCCATCCCCATCTTCTGCAGCAGCGTTGAAACCCACTCCCGCGCAAAAATGCGCATCAGGTCGTCTTCCAGCGACAAGTAGAACCGCGATGCTCCCGGATCCCCCTGCCGTCCCGCGCGCCCTCTCAGCTGGTTGTCGATGCGCCGCGACTCGTGCCGCTCCGTGCCCACAATGTGCAGCCCTCCGGCCTGCACCACCGCCTCATGATCCTCGGCCGCATTCGCCGCATGCCCGTGGAAAACCTCCTTCCAGTTCTCCTGCGAAGTCTCGTACTCCTGCCCCTGGTAGTAGAAACGCAGCATCCCCGCCGGCGCTGTGGGGTTAATCGCGCCTTCGGCCACGCTGATCGCGCGCGCCATCGCTTTCTTCACCAGCTCCTGCCGCGCCAGGAATTCCGCATTGCCGCCCAGCAAAATATCCGTGCCGCGTCCGGCCATGTTGGTGGCGATCGTCACCATCCCCAGCCGCCCCGCCTGCGCCACAATCTCCGCCTCGCGCTCGTGATACTTCGCGTTCAGCACAACGTGCCGCACGCCCTTGCGCGCCAGAATCTGCGACAGCAGCTCGCTCTTTTCGATCGACGTTGTGCCCACCAGCACCGGCTGCTGGTTCTCGTGCAGCTTCGCAATCTCATCCGCTACGGCGTAATACTTTTCCTTCGCCGTCCGGAACACAACATCGGGGTTCTCCAGCCGCCGCATCGGCATATTCGTCGGAATCACCACGATGTCCAGCTTGTAAATCTTGTCGAACTCCGCCGCTTCCGTCTCCGCCGTACCCGTCATGCCCGCCAGTTTTTTGTACAGCCGGAAGTAATTCTGGAACGTGATCGTCGCCAGCGTCTGATCCTCGCGCCGGATGTTCACGCCCTCCTTCGCTTCCACCGCCTGGTGCAGCCCATCCGACCAGCGCCGCCCCGGCATCAGCCGCCCCGTGAACTCGTCGACGATGATCACCTCACCGTCTTTCACCACGTACTGCACATCGCGCTTGTACAGCGAGTGCGCCTTGATCGCCGTCTCCACGTGGTGCTTCAAATCCCAGTTCTCCGGATCGGCGATGTTGCCGATGCCCAGCAGCCCTTCGATCTTCTCCCATCCCTCATCGGTCACGGAGATGGTCTTGTGCTTCTCGTCCACCACGTAATCGCCCGTCAGAATCTTCTCTTCCGGACTTTTCTCGATCTCCTCGCCCTCTTCCAGCGACGGAATAATGCGGTTCACCCGCGCGTATTTGTCCGTCGTCTGGTCCGTCGGCCCCGAGATAATCAGCGGCGTCCGCGCCTCGTCGATCAGAATCGAGTCCACCTCGTCCACAATCGAGTAGTGGTGCCCCCGCTGCACGCAGTCCGCCAGCTCGAACTTCATGTTGTCGCGCAGATAATCGAACCCAAATTCGTTGTTCGTCCCGTACGTGATGTCCGCCGCGTACGCCTTCCGCCGCTGGTTATCGTCCAGATCGTGAACGATCACGCCCACCGTTAATCCGAGGAACTCGTAAATCTTCCCCATCCACTCGGCGTCGCGTTTCGCCAGATAATCGTTCACCGTCACCACGTGAACACCGTGCCCGGCCAGCGCATTCAGATAACACGGCAGCGTCGCCACCAGCGTCTTGCCTTCGCCGGTCTTCATCTCGGCAATCTTGCCCTGGTGCAGCACCATGCCACCCACCAGCTGCACGTCGAAATGCCGCATGTTTACCGCGCGCCAGCCCGCCTCGCGCACCACCGCAAACGCCTCGGGCAGAATGTCCTCCAGCGCCTGCTTCTCCGCAGCCACCCGCGCCTCTTCGTCCTCGATTCCTTCCAGCGCCTGTGCAATCCGTGCCCTGAACTCCGCCGTTTTCGCGCGCAGCTGTTCGTCGCTCATCGCCTTCACCTCCGGCTCGAGCGCGTTGATCTCCGCCACGCGCGGCAGCAGGCGCTTCACCGCCCGCTCGTTGCTGGTCCCAAAAACCTTTGTGAGAACGTTGCTTCCGATCAAATTTGAATCCTTCGGCAGCCGCCTCGGCGCTCCCCGGCCATACATCCCGCGCGCCGCCCGCAAACCGCCTCTCCCGTGCGAAAAACTTCAGGGTCCTTCCTATTTTATTCGACCTGCGCCGATTCTGCCGTCCGCCAGCCGCACTGCCGCGCTGCTGCGCGTGGAACCCGCACGGTCAATGCCGGACCCCGTAATTTCCTTGCAACCAACCCGCGGTTGCAGTATCCATTCGTCAAGTTCTTCTTGGCCCCCCTCCCCGCTCCCGAATCCATCTCAGGAGAGCAACCATGAAAAGCCTCCTCGCAACCTCCCAGGACCCCACGCTGGCGCTCATGCGCCTCTTTCTCGCCATCATCTTCTTCGCCCACGGTTCGCAGAAAGCCCTCGGCTGGTTCCACGGCTATGGTTTTCAGGGCACCATGCACTTTTTTACTGCCATGCTGCACATCCCGCCCTTCTTCGCTGTCCTCGCGATCCTCGCCGAGTTCGTTGGCAGTATCCTGCTCTTCTTTGGGCTCTTCGCCCGCATCGCTGCCTTCGGCATCCTCGTGAACATGTTCGTGGCCATCTTCAAAGTCCACCTGCCCCACGGCTTCTTCAACCCCATGGGCTATGAATTTCCTTTGGCCCTGATCGCCCTCGCTTTTCTCATTCTGATCAAGGGTGCCGGCGGTTTCTCCATCGACGGCGCCATCGCGAAAGAGTAGCGGTGCCTCCACGCAACGCCGAAAAGCTTCCCCTCCGGCGTCCCGAAGACATCGCCTTCCAGTCCCTCGACCTGCTATCGAAATAAGCGCGAGCATCAAGGCTAAATGCTGGCTGCTGGCTGCTGGCTGCTGGCTACTGGCTGCTCTCACAGCGTCTTTAAATACGCCTTCGCCCTCTCCAGCTCCGGAAACAGCTTCTCTTCCTCCTGGAATGCCGCCGAATGCACGCAGCGCCGCCCATTCTTCTGCTTCACCGGATGCTTCAGGTGCAGCATCTCGTGGTACATCAGGTATTCGATCGCATACCGCGGCGTGCCCTTGCGGTCGAAGACGCGGCTCACCATGATCGTGTTGTGCGCCGGATCGTAGTGCCCCAGCAGCCGCCGCGCTGTCACCTCGCTCCACGTCAGCAGTGGACGCCCCATGAGCCCATGGAAAAACTGCCGGTTCAGCGATTCGAAAACTTCGTCGAGATCGTACTGCTCGCCCTGCGCCGACACAATCTTCTTCCGTCCTCGCGTCTGCCGGATCCGCTCGCTCTGCCGCACCACTGCCTCGCTCGATGTGAATCTCCGATACCGCCGCGCATGCCCGGCATCAATCGGCTTGCGATACAGCTTGGCCAGCAGGATGTGCGCGATCGCCCGCAGCACCGTCTCCGGCGCGCCCTCCAGCAGATCGGAGAGGCTCACGCGAATGCGCCCCTCCCGCAGCCGGATCGTCGTGTTGAGCGAAGTGAACCGGTAAAAACGAACTTCAATCGCGGGCATCGGAGCCCGCGGTCGAAGCGCGCGATACTCCTCGGCAAACAAATCGGCTGGTTGGGGGCTCACTACGATCCCGAATCTCGCATAGCGCGGCGTGGAAATCAAGCGGCGTTAGACGCCAGATCTTCGTCTCTTCGCCACCGGCCACCGGCTACCCTCTGCCGGCTGTAACCTGTAACCTGTAACCTGCAACCTGTAACCTGTAACCTGCTTCTCTCCTATGCACGCCGTCTCCACGGAAAGAATCATCCAGCCCGCCCGCAATATCCAGGGAAGCCTCCGCCTTCCCGGCGACAAAAGTATCAGCCACCGTTACGCAATGCTGGCCGGCCTCGCCGCAGGAACCACGCGCCTCAGTAACTTCTCCACCGGCGCCGACTGCGCCTCTTCCCTCGCCTGCGTCCAGGCCCTCGGCTCCCAAATCGTCCGCACCGAAAACTCCGTCGCAATCACCGGCGTCGCCGGCCATTTCCAACCCTCCGCCGCGCCTCTCGACTGTGGCAATTCCGGCTCCACCATGCGCATGCTCTCCGGTCTCCTGGCCGCCCAAACCTCGGACCCGCCCGGCACGTTCACCCTCATCGGCGACGCCTCCCTCAACCGCCGCCCTATGGAGCGCATCCGCAAGCCCCTTGATCAGATGGGCGCTCGAATCGACCTCACCGGCGGCCACGCTCCCATCGTCATTCACGGCGCGCCGCTCACCGCCATCGACTACACCACGCCCATCCCCAGCGCCCAGGTCAAAACCGCGCTGCTCTTCGCCGGACTC